>NZ_BAAGIE010000009.1:85956-150820 GCF_054658275.1 Sessilibacter sp. MAH3
GTTTCTAAAATATTTATATCAATAATTTTCGTCAATATTTTTTAGGATTCAGATTTATAAGATAATAACAATGATCTCAGTTTTTATTTTTCTATTGGCTTTGCTAAAAAATCTGTCTAGCCTTTTAGACGCTCACTTACTTGTCCATTTAATTGATTTGAGCTTTGCTCTAGAAAATTTATACGGTTAACGAAAAAATAAATGAGCTAGTATTATCTCAACAAATAAAATTTGAGATGGTTGTTAGTAGACTAAAACCGGGTTAATGTATTTTAAATATCTAAAATAGCAATAAAAACCTTGGTCTAGCTCACCTGTGATTAATTTAGGGAATTCACTTTTCAGCTGCTGACTTCTGTTGTTTGCTTACTTCACTGCAAATTCTATTTACATCGAAATTTGACGTGGTAATTAATCCCAAATTAAAAACGCTTTTTATCAACTCAATCATCTCATTCGATAATTTCGTAACAACTGTATAAGAACCTTTGATTAACAAATCCATGATTTAATCAGAGTGCAGAAATTAAAAATGCGATTTCTAATTTGCTCAAAATTTCAATTACTTACCGTGCTCGAAATGGGTGACAAATCCTTGTGTCGTTTGAAAATTCAAGTTAATCAGAATTTTCTATACGCTTTTGATTGTTGCAGTCATTCCATCAAATCAAGATTGTCGTGTTTCTTACACGCGACGCTTTCAAAAAATAGTATGTTTTTCAAATGTTTATACAGTTATACGCAAGGGAGTGGTTATTGCTACCACTATAAACAACTGTTGCGGGGCTAGAATTATCAGTCCTTCACTCACATAAATTTGTCGTGGTTTGCACTAATGCGCAAACAGGGGGAGAGTGTTGAATGAAAGCCAAAGACATCGCCGAATTATTAGACGAACCCGCCTGCGAACACAACAACAAGTCCAAATCCGGCTGTGCAAAACCCAAACCCGGCTCCGCCGCCGGCGGTTGCGCGTTTGATGGTGCACAAATCGCCTTATTACCTATCGCCGATGTTGCACATATTGTTCATGGTCCTATTGCTTGCGCGGGTAGCTCTTGGGATAACCGAGGTACACGCAGTAGCGGTTCCACTTTGTTTCGTATTGGCATGACCACCGATCTTACCGAACAAGATATTGTAATGGGTCGTGGTGAAAAAAGACTTTATCATTCTATTAAACAAGCCGTAGAAGACTACAACCCTCCCGCTGTATTTGTGTATAACACCTGTGTACCGGCACTTATTGGTGACGATATAGATGCGGTTTGCAAAGCCACATCCGAAAAGTTCGGCGTGCCGGTGGTGCCCGTCGATTGCGCAGGATTTTACGGCACTAAAAATTTAGGCAACCGCATTGCCGGTGATGCGATGTTTAAACATGTTGTTGGCACACGTGACCCAGAGCCAGTTGCAGAATTTGCGCAACGCGACAATATTAAAATTCACGATGTAAATTTAATTGGTGAATACAACATTGCCGGTGAATTTTGGTATGTATTGCCGTTACTGGATGAATTAGGTTTACGCGTACTGTGTACGCTTTCGGGTGATGCGCGTTTTCATGAAGTGCAAACCATGCATAAAGCCGAAGTGAATATGATGGTTTGCTCAAAGGCGATGCTTAATGTCGCTCGTAAACTGCAAGATAATTACGGCACTCCTTGGTTTGAAGGCAGTTTTTACGGCATTACCGATACCTCTGAAGCTTTGCGCGGTTTTGCAAAATTAATTAATGACGATGATTTAACCGCACGTACCGAAGCACTGATCGAACGCGAAGAAAAACGCATTAGAGAAGCGTTAAATGCATGGCGCCCTCGATTACAAGGTAAACGCGTATTGCTTTACACCGGTGGTGTGAAGTCTTGGTCGGTCATTTCTGCGTTGCAAGATTTGGGTATGAAAGTTGTTGCAACTGGTACCAAAAAATCCACCGAAGAAGACAAAGCTAGAATTCGTGAATTAATGGGCGACGATACCTTAATGATCGATGATGGCAATCCTAAAGAATTAATTCGTATCGTGACCGATTACAAAGCCGACATCTTAATTGCCGGTGGCCGCAACATGTATACGGCACTTAAAGCCAGAATTCCCTTTTTAGATATTAACCAAGAACGTGAATTTGGTTATGCCGGTTACGATGGTATGTTGGAATTAGTACGACAATTAACGCTCACCATTGAAAGCCCCGTTTGGAATACCGCAAAAAGTAAAGCGCCTTGGGAAAGTAAAGCACCCTGGGAAACAAATACTGAGAAAATGGTTTCAACCACTATTTTAACCGATACAGTTGGTGTTACCGAGTCTGATAAATCCGGCTACAAACTGTCTGATGCTCCTAATTTTAATGCAACGTTAGGAGCCTAAAATGACTGAGCTATTAAAAAGACGTAAAGCATTATCGGTAAGCCCACTTAAAGCAAGTCAAACCGTTGGAGCTTCTTTGGCATTTCTAGGATTCTCACGATCAATGCCAATAATGCACGGTTCTCAAGGTTGTACCGCATTTGCAAAAGTATTTTTTGTTCGACATTTTCGCGAGCCGATTCCTTTACAAACCACGGCAATGGATCAGGTCAGTTCCGTAATGGGCGCTGACGATAACATCGTTGAAGCCCTTAAAAATATTTGCGAAAAAAGCTCTCCAACTATTTTAGGTTTGGTCACCACTGGCTTAGCTGAAACACAAGGTGCCGATATTCATGGTGCAGTAAAACAATTTCGCGCCAAATATCCACAGTTTGAAAACAATCATGTAGTCGCCGTTAATACGCCTGATTTTAGCGGCAGTTTTGAAAGCGGTTTTGCCACCGCCTTAAAAGGTATTATCGAAACACTAGTGCCAACAACTTTTGATGAACAAAATCCAGAAAATAATCGGGTTGGTCTGCGCAAAAAACAAGTTAATGTTTTATGTCATGCGAATCTTACACCCGGCGATTTAGAGTACGTGGTAGACAGTATCGAAAGCTTTGGCTTACGCGCCATGTTAATTCCCGATTTATCCGGCTCGTTAGATGGTCATTTACCCGACGAAAATTTTAATCCGCTAACAACCGGTGGTCTCACGGTTGATGATTTAAAAACCGCCGGTGAAAGCGTCGCGACATTGGTGTTAGGGGAAAGCATTAAACCCGCCGCCTTGAGTTTAAAAAAGAAAACCGGTGTGCCTAATTATTATTTCCCGCATTTAATGACGTTAGAGGCTGTTGATCAATGGTTGTACACGTTATCGCAAATCAGTAATTGTGAAGTTGCGCCCAAATGGCAGCGCCATCGCAAACAATTACAAGACGCCATGCTCGATACTCATTTTATGATTGGCTCCACCCGAGTTGCGATGGCGGGAGATGGTGATTTATTAGTGGGTTTTGATGCATTGATCACGTCTATGGGCGCGTCCATGGTTGCCGCAGTTATTCCTGCAAATTCGAAAACCCTGGGTAAATTATCCATAGAACAGATTCAAATTGGTGATATGGAAGACCTAGAAATTCTGGCAAAAGAACAGCGTGCAGAATTATTAATTGGTAATTCACACGCTAGCGAAAACGCAGAACGTTTGCACGTGCCTTTGGTAAGAGCGGGTTTTCCACAGTACGATTTGGTGGGTGGTTTTCAACGTTGTTGGGTTGGTTATCGCGGCATTCAGCAAGCTTTGTTTGATATTGCTAATATGAAGCTTGCACATCATCAAGATATTCAACCGTATCACTCCATTTATTCACAAAAAGCCGAAGCCCAAGCGCTCTACCAAAACGTAGGGGAGCGTGGCCCGAATATCTGGGGAGGTCACTGATCATGAGTGGACTCAAACGTAATCTTTCGGTGGTTACCGACGAGTCCACCGATGATCTGTTAAAAGTGGCATTTGCCACATCTGATCGCACTCATGTTGATCAACATTTTGGCTCAGCCGAGCAATTTGTGGTTTATGGCGTAAATCCCGGCCATAAAGTGCTATTGCACATAGCCGAGTTTGATCCCATTAGCAACGATGAAAACGAAATTAAATTAGCGCAAAAGTTAGATTTTTTAAAAGATTGCATTGCCGTTTATTGCCGGGCTTGTGGTGCGTCTGCGGTGCGACAATTGTTATCTTTGGGCGTGCAGCCGGTAAAAGTCGTTGAAGGTGCAGTTATAGAAGAACTTATCGAAGCACTTCAGCAAGAGTTATTACAAGGTCCTTCTACTTGGTTGGCAAAAGCAATCACTAAAAATACCTTAGATTTAAACCGCTTTCACGACATGGAAATGCAAGGTTGGGACGAATAAATTCGTGAGCAACATTCGAAATTTATTAATATTTCGAACGACTTAAAATTAACAAGCTTTCTACAAAAAATATTGGAGAGAACAATGTCTGAAGCAGTTGCAGTTTCTGAAGATTTAATGGCGCAACCATTTGTACGGCAAATGGTACTGCAGCTTAGAGCTGTAGATAGCTACGGCACCTACGATAACTGGAGTGATGAAAAAGTTGTAGATCCGCTGATTTTAACCAAAGAGCGTAAGCGTGAAATTCCAGTAGTTGGCGACCCAGATGAAGTTGTTATTTCACGATTAAAAGCTTATTACAACGCATTAGCGTCAACCATTGAGCAACGTACTGGATTAATGGCTGTACCTGTTGTTAATTTAACACACGAAGGATTTGGCCGCGCGTTTATTGTTGTCGGTAAATTAATTGCATTGGATAAAACCCTTCGCGATGTGCACCGCTTTGGCTTTCCGAGTTTAGAAAAACTCATTGAAGACAGTGAGAAGCTCGTTCAAAAAGCGGCTCAGCTGATAGAAGATCACAGAGTTGTTGCTGAGCTTTAATCATTTAAATGTAAATATTTGGAAATTTTTACCGATTAATAGATTGAGGTGAAAACATGACAGACGACGCTTTAAAAGCACTTCAAAAAGATGTACGTAAAAAAAAGCGTATTGCTACCGAATTAGCTTCAGAAGTGCATGACTTGGTGGAAGACAGACTTTGGACAGATTTCGACAATCTAGCCGAAATTGCTGAAAAAACCGCTGCTGCGTGCCGGGAGTGGGCCATCGCGGCCAAGCAACTGGAAGAAGCAGAAGCTGCGATTGCTTAATATTCAGCAAATTGTAGGTGATCTAGAGTTTCTAACAACACAAATTGTGTTGCTAATTTTGAAAACAGTAGCTGATTCAATTTATGTCCTCTGATGAATGTTCCCATGATTTAATCAGAGGTCTCTATAAATACTAAATAGCCTGATTTACTGAAAATAGTCTATGGAGGTCAATCATGTCTGGCGGAAAGATTGTTGGTCACACACGTGGTGGAGAAGAGTGGACTCCTCAATTCGTTGTCGCGCTCGATCAATCAACCTGTATTGGTTGTGGCCGTTGTTACAAAGTGTGTCCTAGAAATGTGTTTGAATTGGTCGAGCGTGGCTCTGTAGAAAATTTAGATGATGACGACGACTTTTACGATGATGACGACGAAATGATGGTTATGTCGATTTCAAATGAAATGGACTGCATTGGTTGTATGTCGTGTTCTAAAGTATGTCCGAAAAATTGTCACAGCCATCAAGAAGCGGCATAAATTAATTCGCAGTAATCATTCAACAATTCATCAATACTACAATTCATCAATACTACCCAGCCTAAGACTAGGAGGCCGATTATGCCACGTCCAGAAAAACACGTATTTATATGCGCGCAAACTCGTGCTGAAGGTCATCCACGTGGCAGCTGTGGTCAAACAGGAGCCGTGGATGTATTTCAAAGCTTCGCCAATGAAATTAATCAACGGCAATTAATGGGTAAGGTTGCCTTAACCAGTACCGGTTGTCTTGGCCCGTGTCAGGTTGGTGTCAATGTTTTGGTCTATCCAGAGGGCGTTATGTATTGCCAAATAACACCGGATATTGTTCCAAAAATTGTCGAGCAGCATTTAATGAATGGCGATCCAGTTACTGAAAAGATTGCACCGGCAGAGATTTGGTAACAATTTATCGAGTAGTAGCAATGGATACATCTGTATTGATTTCTAAAGTTTCTTCTGCAAATGCATCGCCAGATAAGATCAAATATATTGGTGGCGATCGAATCTATTTTTCCCGAAAAATTCCAGACGACTTAGCACTGGAACTAAATCGATTGTTGGATATGGATTTCTCAAAATCCGATCAAAATTCGCTAGTAAAAGGCAATTTATACTTAGAGGAAAGGCTACTCGAAATACACGAACAATGGCCGGGTTGTGTAGATCCATACATGGCATTGTTTAAGTTTTATTTTCGGGTGGTGCGTTATCAAGAAGCTGAGCGTATGGTTTGGCGATTAATGACGCTATTATCGGATCGAAACCAGTTTTGTAAAAATTATCGTTTACTCAAACCTTGCACGACCAATTGGCTATTACACGATTCCGATCCAAGACATTTCTTGTTCTGCCTGAAAGCACTGGGCGTAATACGTCTGCGACGAGGCAAAGTTTTTTTGGCGAAAAAGGTGTTGTCAAAATTAGAAGAGCTAGACCCTAATGACGAAATTGGTGGATCAAACTTTTTATTTATCGCGCGCTCATTTGATGAATGATCTATGAATACAGCACTATCCTCCAAAGACTTGGAATCTGTTCTTTTAGAAAAGCGTGAAATACTGCAAAGCATCTGTCAGGCCATGCGCGTGCAGCTAATTGAAGTTGGTTTGCAGGATAATTTAAACACCTTACCAAGGCCCGAACTCGCACAATATTCTTTAAGGATTGATCCGTTCGACAGCAGCGAAACCTTATTTGGTATTTGGCGCGATCAACATGGAAATCAAACCGGAGAAATACAAGTTCACAGCAGTGGGCGCGTTTACGCTGAAGCCGATGTGGTACGCAATCATCCAAAAGACGGCCGTTGGTTTGTAGAAGCTGTTACCGCATGGGGTAACGGTGACGATATTAAAACCGAATTACGATTACTGCCTGCGTTGTGAGTAGTTAATCTATGTCGCCTTGGTATCTTTATGACGAATTGATAAAAGAAGCGAGTAACATACTCTCTCCCAATACAAACAAGCTCCTATCGGTAGACAATCCTGCCATTATTAAAGAAATCTGCTTAGGCATTAATTGGTCGTATTTAAGCGCCGGTTTTTTAACGGAGAAATATGACCTTAGAGTGTCTAATTTTTTCTCACAGCAAGGTATTTTTTTCAGCCCCAAAAATATTGCCAGAACCTTGCCGTGGTCGGGTAGTTTAATAAATTCGCCCATTCAACAATATTTTACGTCTATTAAAAGTTGGGAATGGGCCGAAGCAACCGTTGGCGCACTTGCCATAAATACGGTTATTAATTCCCTTTCTACATTGTTGAATAATGCGGAAAATATTGATGACTCGCAGTCAATTCCCGGAAATCTAACGGTTTTTAAACATTTTTTTTCCGCAGTTGCATGGTAAGCAAGTATCGGTAATTGGCCGGTATCCTGGTTTAGAAATACTGTTAAAGCAAAACGATATAAATCCCGAGTTGTGGACGATCATCGAAAAAAATCCACAAGGTAATGATTACCCTGATGTGGCGGCTTATTACTATCTATCAGAATCTGACTGGGTCTTTATTACGGCCTCCAGTATTGTTAATAAAACATTACCGATGTTATTGGAGCGTTGTAAAGACGCCAATGTGGTATTAATGGGGCCAAGTTTACCTTGGTCAGCTGTCTGGAAAGAACTTGGCGTAAATTACCTCGCGGGTGTTGAAGTATTGTCTTTGAGTGGCGTGCAAGAAGTAGTAATGCAAGCCGGTGGCACACAACTGTTTGAAGGCCCTGTTGCATATAAAATATTGGCCCTATAAATACCAAATTTAATCCTCTTTAATTTTAGAACAATTTCTACTCATGCAATTCCTACCCATGTTAGAACCGCTAGAAAACCCATCACAGAACTGGCCACTACGATTTGTTATTATTCATTTACACCCAACAAGTACACGCTTACGATTTTTAATAAATCAAACCGGTCATCTATCCCTTCCTAGTAAGTTACCCTCATTATCAGAAATTATAGAAAATGATAATTCACTCCTTTCGCAGAAAATATTATCAAATTCCAATGTAGTCACTCATCCGTCATCGTACTTAAAAAAATTATGCACAAAGCACGCTTTGCCGTTAGAACAGCTGGATATTGTGAGTGAATTTAAGACAACGATAGACACTCCGGGATGTTTAATGAATGTGTTTTTACTGCGTGTATCCAGCGAGCAACCCTTCCAGGCGCCAATGTCATGGCGCTGGATCGAATTGCCGGATAGTTTTCAGTTAATTAGCATAGAACGTTTAATAATGAAGAGAATATACGAGTTCTATTTAGATTAGACCGTAATAGATGCTTAAATTAACGACTTAAATCATCGCCAACAATTTCTATATCTTCTGGCCAGCAACCAATTGGCGGGCCGAGTTCAGCGCTTTCATTACCCTTTTCAAACTGTACCAAAAATATTTCTTGGTCTTCGTTTTCTTCTAAATGCCCAAAGTTAACAATTACACCACGGATACCTTTCGAAACCAATAATTCTTCTTCGGCTTTTTCGGGAAAGCTGCCGTCGTTCAATATATCTTTTGTGGCAAAAATTGTGTCACCCGGTTGTAGCATATAAGGCATGTTGGCGTCCTCTTGGGTTGTCGTGAATGTTACAAAGCGTTGTTGGTGGTGATCTTTAAAACAGCTGTGTCGCTTATCGATTCTTACTAAATCGTTGATTTTTATCAAAAAAAGTTTGGTAAAAATCGATGGTATAAGCGTTGCACTTTTCCTTGAGTACTTATTTCATCGAGCTTGATTGGGTCACAACAATCTTTAGGTGCTCTAAAACGCTCTTTTACACTTTTGCACACACAATGATTTGCAAACAGTTTGCCACGAGGAGATACAACAAATGGTTATCTTAACTGAAAGCGCAGTGAAAGCAGTTAGCCGTTTTATCGAAAATAGCGAGAAAAATATCGCTGGTTTGCGCATCAAGGTCGATGGTGGTGGTTGTTCAGGTTTTCAATACGGTTTAAGACTTGAAGATTCCATTTCAGAAAACGATACAGTGCATGAAATCGGTGGCATTAAAATGTTGATCGACAAAGCCAGCGAACCTTTGCTGCAAGGTGTGAAAGTCGATTTTATTGATAGCATGGAAGGCAGTGGTTTTAAATTTGAAAACCCAAATGCAACGGCAAGTTGTGGCTGCGGAAAATCTTTCTCAGCGTAATTAAGTATCTGCATGTTAGCAGTACTCACTAAAGAACCGTGAATTGAGAGAAATAGAGCAATATTAATTTAATCAATATCGCATTCGAGCTAAGGCTCGATCGGAACAGTAGATTTTGGAGGATTGGCCATGTGGGATTATTCTGAGAAAGTTAAAGAACACTTTTTTGATCCAAAAAACGCAGGTGCTGTAGCGGATGCAAATGCCGTTGGTGATGTCGGCTCAATAAATTGTGGAGACGCGCTGCGTTTAACCTTAAAGGTAAATCCAGAAACCGAAATTATTGAAGATGCAGGATTTCAAACATTTGGTTGCGGATCTGCGATTGCGTCTTCTTCGGCGTTAACTGAAATTATCAAGGGTAAAACCTTAGACGAAGCCTTGTTAGTGACTAATCAAGATATTGCCGATTATCTTGATGGATTGCCGCCAGAAAAAATGCATTGCTCGGTAATGGGTCGTGAAGCGCTACAGGCGGCAGTTGCAGATTATCGTGGTGAAGAGTGGAAAGATGATCACGAAGAAGGTGCGTTAATTTGTAAATGTTTCGCCATTGATGAAATTATGGTTGAAGAAACCATTCGCGCCAATAATCTTCACACTGTAGAAGAAGTTACCAACTATACCAAAGCCGGCGGTGGTTGCTCTTCCTGTCACGAAGCCATTGAAGGCGTATTAACGCGTGTTCTTGCCGAAAAAGGTGAATCGTTTATGGCGCCAGCCATTGGTGGTGCACCTGTAGCGTCTCCAGTTGTTGCCGCTAAACCAAAACCCGCGGCTAAAGCCAGTGGTAATTTAAAACGCATTCGCATTATCGAAATGGTTCTTGAATCTATTCGCCCTAATTTACAAGCCGATAACGGCGACGTTGAATTAGTGGATGTTGATGGTAAAAATATTTATGTGCATTTAACCGGTGCTTGTAACGGTTGCCAAATGGCAGCGATGACTTTAGGTGGTATTCAACAGCGTTTAATCGAAGAGTTGGGAGAATTTGTAAAAGTTCTGCCAGATACCGAAATGCCCGTTGCAATGGAAGGAGCGTAATCATGTCTGATATTTACATGGATAATAACGCAACCACCATGGTTGATCCGGCGGTTGTTGAAGAGATGATGCCATTTTTCTCTGAACAATTTGGTAATCCGTCGTCGTTACACAGCTTTGGTAACAAGGTTGGAATGGCGCTAAAAAAAGCGCGTAAACAAGTACAACGATTAATCGGTGCTGAATTCGATTCCGAAATTATCTTTACCTCCTGTGGTTCGGAGTCAGATTCAACGGCAATTTTATCGGCCCTAAGAGCGCAACCTGAACGCCGCGAAATTATTACCACGGTTGTTGAGCATCCTGCGGTATTAAATTTGTGTGAATATTTAGAAACCGAAGGTTATACCGTTCATTATTTAAAAGTAGACAATAAAGGTCGTTTAGATTTAGACGAGTACAAAAAATTATTGTCCGATAAGGTTGCTGTTGTCAGTATTATGTGGGCAAATAATGAATCTGGTACTATTTTTCCTGTCGAAGAAATGGCAGAACTTGCTCACAACAAAGGTATTATGTTCCATACCGATGCCGTGCAAGCAGTAGGTAAAATTCCTATCGATCTTGAAAATAGCTACATTCACATGTTGTCTATGTCGGGTCATAAATTACACGCACCTAAAGGTGTTGGTGTATTGTATTTAAAACGTGGTACTCGCTTCCGTCCATTGTTACGCGGTGGTCATCAGGAGCGTGGTCGACGGGCAGGTACCGAAAACGTGGCAAGTATTGTTGGTCTTGGTAAAGCGTGCGAAATGGCCGGTTCACACATTGAATTCGAAAATACTCACGTAAAAGCCATGCGCGACCGCTTACAAGAAGGAATTCTTGCCGCCGTTCCAAATTGTTTCGCCACGGGTGATGTTGAAAATCGTCTGCCCAATACCGCGAGTATTGCGTTCGAATTTATCGAAGGTGAAGCCATTTTATTATTAATGAATAAAGTAGGCATTGCGGCATCAAGTGGTTCTGCCTGTACTTCGGGTTCGCTAGAACCTTCGCATGTTATGATGGCCATGGGTATCCCGTACACCGCAGCACATGGAACGGTTCGTTTTTCTCTATCGCGTTATAACACCATGGAAGAAGTTGAACGTGTTATTGCAGAGGTTCCTGGAATTGTTGCCAAGCTGCGTAAGCTTTCGCCTTACTGGGGAGAAAACGGCCCAATTGAAAATCCTGAAGCCGCATTTGCGCCGGTTTATGCGTAATGATTGATTTATGCGTAATGATTGATTAACACGTTTATTAGATGAGCTTTATGAATTTTTAACTGAGCAATACAATTTTGCTCAGTTAATAGATTCTTGCTTTAAACGTACGTAAAATTGTGAAATTCCTAATTAGGGATTAATCCATCCATACTTCTATCAACCTCCGAGAAGTAGCTCTACTCTTCTGAAGCGAAATGCTTTAACGCGTCTTCGGGCGCGGTTTTTTTATTTGAATGTTGTTTAAATTCAAACTGCCTCTCATACATTTCTAATATCTCGCCTGCGCTAATCACTCACAACACAGTTATTGAGCGAGACGCAGCTTGCTTTAAATCGTACTTTTTTTGTAGCTTAAAATCGAAATTATCTGCCGGACTCAATAAGAATTTATTTGTCGTAATTACGACAAGCGTTAATGCTTTGTTATGTTTGTTGAAGAATTATTACCGACAAAATATATATCTTAATGATTTTTATAGAATTTTTTTGTGGAATGTCAGTTGCAGCACAGTAGAAGCCGTTAACGAATGAATTCAACCGTCGTTAAAGACCGGAAATAATTCGATTGGTGTATATACCACTATTCTATTGATTAGCTTGATAAAACAGGTGTTGAGCTATGAATAAAAATGTCGTAATTAATGATACAACATTGCGTGATGGCGAACAGAGTGCCGGTGTTGCATTTAGTTTAGAAGAAAAATTAGTGATTGCGACCAAGCTCGATGCCATGGGAGTACCCGAGTTAGAAATTGGTATTCCTGCCATGGGTGAAGATGAACGCGAATCCATGCGTCAAATTGCTGCGTTAAAATTAAACGCACGTTTAATGGCGTGGTGTCGAATGACAGAATTCGACCTTGAGGCGGCGCGTTTTACCGGTGTGCATTTGGTTGATCTTTCGATTCCTGTTTCTGATCAGCAAATACAATTTAAATTGGGTACCAATCGCGACGATGTTCTTAATAGAATTCGTAGGTTGGTTCCAACAGCGGTTGAGTTGGGATTTGAAGTTTGCGTAGGTTGTGAAGATGCATCCCGAGCCGATGAAGAATTTTTAGCACAGGTGGCAGAGGTTGCCGAAATTTGCGGAGCGAGCAGAATTCGATTTGCAGACACCTTAGGTGCTCTTGATCCATTTACTACATTTGAACGCATTTCTAATCTACGTGCAGCAACCGGCTTGCATATAGAAATGCACGCCCACGATGATTATGGTCTTGCAACCGCAAACACGTTAGCCGCAGTTAAAGCCGGTGCAACGCACATTAATACCACGGTAAATGGTTTAGGTGAGCGAGCAGGTAATGCGCCGCTCGAAGAATTAGTGGTTGGTTTAAAATATCTGCATGGTTTAGATACCGGTATCAATACGAAAGCAATTGCTGATGTTTCTGAATACGTCGCTAATGCCTCGGGTAGACCAGTAGCCTGGCAAAAAAGCATTACCGGTGCCGGTGTTTTTATGCACGAATCTGGCATCCATGTTGATGGTTTATTAAAAGATCGCAACAACTATCAATCATTAGATCCGTTAGAGTTGGGCCGGGAACATTTATTTGTATTAGGTAAGCATTCTGGTACAGCGCATTTAAATCGGCATTGCGAAAAATTAGGTATTCATCTGAATAAATCGCAATTACAACAATTGCTACAAAACGTCAGAAAATATTGCACAGAATTTAAAATAAGTCCTAGTGACTCGGTATTGATAGATTTTGCACATCAAATTCTACAGGCCGAAGAGATTGCAAAAATAGGCATAGAACTCGCAGTGTGAGAAATAGGTTTTATAAAACTCTCGATATATTTGAGGGTGTTTAAAAATTTTAGTGATCTTCAGATATTTTTGTTATCTTTAATTGTAGGTAAAAGCGATGGATCTACATGATTTTTCTGGCGGCGAAATGTATTTTGACGAGCAATTGTCTGAGCGAGTGTCAACATTAATCGAAATGGCGTCAGAAGCTTACGCCGAAGGCAATGCAGAGATTTCTTTGTTAAAAGCGTATTTTTTAGCACCTAAAAGCCTATCGGTATTAGTGGCTGTTTATCGATTCTATTATTATCAACATCGTTACGATGATGCTCTTGATTGCGCCGACAAAGCAATGACTATTGTTGCTGAAAAGTTAAATATGAATATTCCTTGGCGTAAACTGGACATGACAACATTAGGCTACGGTTTGATGACCTCAATGACATTAGTGCGCTTTTACCTATTGGCTTTAAAAGGTGCAGGTTATTTAAATTTGCGCCTAAATCGCATTGAAGAAGGCGTACAAATGTTAGAAAAAGTACGTGAACTAGACACAGAAGATCGATTGGGTACCGGTTATCTACTCGAAACCGTAGAGAGCTATCAACGAAGAAAAGCCGCTAATTTTGGTAAGTTAACGGTCGTCGCTTAAAAGTTTATGCAATAAAAAATTGTGATTAAGACTTTGATGAATTAATCGTAAAAATGAATCATAAAGCAGAGGTTCGAAATACGGTTTTTAAGATTTTTAAGAGTACCTTCGCTAAGCATTCAAACATTATAACAACAATATTTAATTTAAATTGGTTCACAATACAGGTGATGTTATGAGTGATCTAGAGTTTTTAGAAGAGTTAGAAGAATTGAGTTCAGCAGAAGATTTTTTGGAATACTTCGAAATTGAATTTGATCAGAAAGTTGTTTTTGTAAATCGCCTACACATAATGCAACGCTTTCATGATTATCTTGAAAAAGCCAAACCATCTATGTCTTCTGAAGAAAACGAAGATGTGCTAAAAGATGTCTATAAGCAATTATTGACCAATGCTTATCAAGACTTTGTAGAGTCGGATGCAATTACAGAGAAAGTGTTTAAAGTATTTCGCATGCACGAACCACAAACTACCTTTGTACCTCTAGACTCTATTTTGGAGTAATTTACCATGAAGCCCAGATACGATTACGGAACCGAAGTCAGACTCACCCGTAATGTACGAAATGACGGTACATATCCGGGTGAAGAGGTGGGTTCAATGTTGGTTCGTCGTGGTGAAATAGGTTCCATCTATGATGTTGGAACCTATCTGCAAGATCAAATTATTTATCGTGTGCACTTTTTAGAGGCCGGTAAAACCGTCGGTTGTCGAGAGGAAGAATTAATCTTAGCAGATGCACCATGGATACCGAATCGATTTGAGTTTCGTGAAAAAGTGTTTTGTAAAATTCGTGTTGAAATTGGTGGTGATCTCATTGCCGACAAGGCCGACGAAGGTGAAATAGAAAAAATCGTTAAGTCGGATGATATGGTTAAATACCATGTTCGATTTAACGGTAGAGTGTTCCTATTTCCGGAAAAAATACTAGCCGCAAGCCTAGAAGAAGTCGAAAACCCGGAGTTAGATCGGGTTGCTGTATAGCTAACTCGTTAGCAATTGCCGTTTTTATAGGAAACTCTGATTAACTTAGAGTTTCTTGCGATACAGGCATATGTCGCCAATTTCAAGAACGGTAAGTGATTGAAATTGTGAAGAAGTTAGAAAGCGCATTTTCAATTTCTGCCCTCTGAATTAAATCACGGATGGTTTATCAGAGATTTCTATAGTTTTTTGTGATTAACATTCTAAATGCTTACCAAGCTTAAAATATCTGCCTATGAACGCTACCGAACTCAATACCTATGAATTTCGTTATGCCGTACTTCAGGTTGCGGCAGGAAGATTTGGCGAGTCTTATCACTCATTAGATAGTACCAAAAAATACGAAGCCGAGAAAATTGCCCGTACACAGCTCGCGCTGCAAAAACGTATTCTAGAAAGCAAAGAAGCTTCTCAAGTTGTCATTAGCGATTTACAAGTTCAACAAGAGATCAACAATATTGCCGCACGATATGCAAACAGTGAAGAATTCGAAAAAGAACTCGAAAAGAATAATCTCGATAACGAAAGCCTTGCACAAGCTGTTTCAAGAAATTTACGGGTGGATGCCGTCATGGATTTGGTGTCTGCATCGGTACCAGAATGTACCGAGACCGACGCAAAACTCTATTACTACATGAACACTGACAAGTTTGATCAACCAGAGACTCGTCAAGCCAGACACATACTTATCACCGAAAATCCAGATTTCCCTGAAAATTGTCGAGACCAAGCCCGGCGCCGAGCTGAACAAATTGCCCAGCGTCTGCAAAAAAAGCCTAAGCGATTTTCGGAACAAGCCATGAAATATTCAGAATGCCCTACGGCCATGAATGGTGGTGAATTAGGTCGTGTAAAACGCGGTATCTTATTTTCAAGCGTTGAAAATACCTTGTTTGCATTAAAGTCTGGGCAAGTAAGTGATGTGGTCGAATCGCCTATGGGTTTTCATGTAATTTACTGCGAAAAAATTTACCCACAAGGTTCCGTGCCTTTACATGACGCCCTTCCTATTATTATTGAAAAACTAACCGATCGCGATCGGAAAAATCATCAGCGTAATTGGTTGAAATCATTAGCCTAAGCATCACGAGTATCAAATTCGATTAGAAAGAGGTCTCATCTATGACAGAGCAAACCCCAGTAGCAGAATGTTCATTTTGTGGTGTAAAAAAATCTCCTGATGTACCGCTAATTTCCGGCAATAACGGTATGATCTGCGAAGGCTGTGTGAGTCTTGCTCATCAAGTCGTATCCAGCTGGGGACGAAAAAAACAAAGCGCGGCTATGATTAATAGTTTGCGCACACCCAAAGAAATTAAAGAACATTTAGACAGTTATGTTATCGGCCAAAATAGCGCTAAAGAAACCCTGTCGGTGGGTGTTTATAATCACTATTTAAGGCTTCTAAATCAGGGCGACGATGCCGAGGTTTTGCAGGTTGAGGCAGGTACAGAGCTGGAAAAATCCAATGTCATGATGGCAGGCCCATCGGGTACGGGTAAAACGCTACTGGTAAAAAGTCTCGCTAAAGTTATTGGTGTTCCCATTGTTATTGCCGATGCTACCACCTTAACGCAAGCCGGATATGTGGGCGATGACGTTGATAGCGTATTACAGCGTTTGTTAGAGGCATCAGACGGTGATGTTAACCGTGCAGAATGGGGCATTGTTTATATCGATGAAATCGACAAGCTCGCCCGTGCCAGCGCCGGTGTGACTGCTGTTCGAGACGTCTCTGGTGAAGGCGTTCAACAAGCTCTGTTAAAGATGGTTGAAGGTTCGAAGGTAAAATTGTCTAAGGGTGATAAACGCCGCGGTAATGGCGAAGAAGTCATGTTAGATACGACCAATATTTTGTTTATTGTTGGTGGTGCTTTCCCTGGCCTAGATAAAATAGTTGCCGAACGTGTGCAACCGTCAAAACGTGGTATTGGTTTTTCTGCGACTAACATACTTTCTGAAAACGAAAAGAAAACCAATATTGAAACCTATCCAATGATGAGCCCTGAAGACTTTCAGCAATTCGGTATTATTCCAGAATTTATTGGCCGGTTCCCAATTATTACCTTCTTAGAAGAGCTTGATATCGACGCTCTGTTAAGAATTCTTCAAGAACCTAAAAATGCTTTGGTTAAACAGTATCGCCAATTATTTAAATACCAAGGTGTAAATCTAGAGTTTACCGAGGCTGCATTAAAATTAATTGCACAAAAAGCCCTAGACCGTGGCACAGGAGCACGTGGTTTAAGAGGCATAATGGAAGCGGTATTGTTAAAGACGATGTTTGAAATACCTTCCAAACCGAATATCACTACCTGTATTGTTGATGAACAACAGGTTAATGATGCCGCAGAGATTATCGTATCTGAAATCTTAGGTACACAGGAGCAAGTGGTTGAGCGAGTCTCCGGCGACACCGAAGCCCAAGAAAGAGCGATAAGTAATTAATATTACGATTACTATTTTTATCAAAAGTTAAAGCAGTTACCGTTAAAACAGTTAGAGTGCTGTTTTCTTACTAAACAACTCTATCTGTTTTAACCGAGCTTATATTGCCATCCATTTCTTAAATAAAAATTATCTATTTTGTGATTCTTCCATTAAAATAAGTTTCTGGCCTTTTTAGTTAAGGTCTTGATCGAATGTGTAGAATACCATTTACTTTTTGAATTTTTAGCCAACCGACATCAGAAGTAAATCGAAGTTGCTGTAACGGAAAGTCAAAATCGGCATCGTTAGCAGCGCTGATAATTGCATCAGCAATCCACTTTATAAGTTGTTTGCCTTCGTCGGAAGTTCTGCCTCCATTATTATATCCCTGACCATATTGAGTTGTGGTATAAAAATGTGCGTTACCGGCATTTACTAATCCTTGTATTTGAGCCCAATGACCCGGTAATCCCGGCAGAGTTTTAAATAGATCAGCAACTCGTGTGGTTGTTAAACCTCGCGCCCAAACTGCGGCATTTGTGTTGGGCATTGTTGGGGCGTGTCTGTCTTCGGCAATCGCTCTTTGTTTTACATTGCCTTTGAGCTGTCCAAATTTTGACATGTTTTTTCTCCGGGTTACTCTTTCTTTGCAGAGACAATCGCTGCCACGATTTCCAACACAAAAAATCAGTGATAGAGATAATTACAGCGTCTCTTGAAATTACTCTTAAACACTATAGCCGAGAATTATTATGGAGTTTATTACAGCGGATTACAGATATAATATATGCGAATATTTAAGTGAGCTTATTATTTTTAGTAGCAGTAAAGATCTTTTTGGGCAAGTATAGGTCGTTAAATCGAACAAGTTTCTATAGGAACCTCTGATTAACTCATTCATGATTTAATCAGAGGACAGAAATTGAAAATGCGATTTCCAATTTCTTGACAATTTCAATCACTTACCGTTCTTGAAATTGGCGACACATCCTTGTGTCGCGAGAAACTCTGGTTAATCGGAGTTTCCTATAAATTGATTTGATGGTTTCATAATTAATTAAAGAATAGAATGTAGTTAAATTCTATACCCTTCTTCTAATAAAACCTGCTTTACTACTGGTCTTTGTTTCATATTTTCGTAGTGTGATATGCACTGTTGCGGCATTTCGATATTGGTTCTATCTGCCCAGAATTCCACGTAGAAGAGTGCCGCATCTGCGATGGAGAAGTGTTCTGTTACAAACGGTCCTTTTATTGTTTTTGCTAGGTATGCAAATCCCTCCGATATTATTTTTTCGGCCTGATTTTTTAAGATGATCTTTTGTTCTTCTGTATTGATTTGATCATTTAGGAAATATTTTTCTGGAGTGAAAATTCGTGTAAATCCTGAGCCGTGAAGAGTGTGAACGCATAAGTTCATTATTTCCATAACTTTTAGCTGTTCATTTAGGTTTTCTGGAAGGAGTTTTTTTGCTGGGTTGGTTTGTGCTAGCCACCAGGCGATAGATTCAAACGAGGTGAGGCTGGTTCCATCGTCTAGCACTAGCGTTGGTATGGTGCCTCGTGGATTTATAGCTCTGTATTGTTCGGTATGTTGATCACCTTTAGGCAGATTTACGATATTGGCAGAAAAGATCAGTTCACATTCTTCCAGTAGAATATGAATGCCTGTGGTACATGAACCCGGTGCCATATAGAAATTCAACATGTTAAAACCTTGTTAATAAATTGAAAATTTTATTTTTCAGGAAGAATACCTTCCTGCCTTAGACGAGATTTAAATTTTTTCATGACTGGTCGTGAAATTTGCGTTTCCGCGAGTACACGTTTTTCGTAGATTTCGAGAATTTTCTCCTCAGAGATTTCCTCTTTGCGAAGCTCTAAGAATGGTTCGATAAATTCGTGGTAGCTGTGATCTAAGTACAATCCTTCTTGGTTTTTAACAGCAATGTAGAACGATTGCATAATAATTTTTTCGTTACTGGGCATCTTGCATTTACCGTCTAATATTTTAAGCATCACAGCGGTTGCACAATCAATTTCTGCGGGCGTGAGAATATTATTGTTTGTCCAATGTGTAATCCTTTCATCCACAAATTTTTCAATCATAGACTTTGCCACGTTATAATCATGTATTACCGTTAAAGAGATGTCAGTAGATATGCCCACCTGCAACCAGGCCGTCTTGTTATCGTGATCATTTTTTTAATGATAGCTATTTTGGCTGGCAGCCGATTTAATTACAGCCGCTTGCAATCGCTGTACCTAGAGATTTATATATTTATTCTTTATGACTTCAAAAAGCGGCATGTTTATTGATGTATATTTGCATTAGGTTTTGATGAACGTTCTAAGAACTAAATATTTTTTAACTGTGTCGTAGTTTTTCTAAGTACTAATTGAATTCCGTTAAAATCTGAATTCTTGGTAAATAAGCATTGTTGTTTGATTCAATATGAATATTACTGGAGGTTGAAATGACGAAATATACCGAAATTACAGTAGCTGAGGCTAAGGCTATTATCGCGAATGATAACCCGTTGATTCTTGATTCTAGAGATGCACATTCTTTTAAAGAAGGGCATATAGACGGTGCAATGCTGGCACACGATGGGCTTACCGAGCAGTTAATTAAGAAAAAGCAGTTTCAGCAGCCAGTGTTAATTTATTGCTATCACGGTAACAGTAGCAAGGATCTGGCGGAGTTCTTTGGCAGTATTGGTTTTAAAACCGTATACAGCATGGCTGGTGGTTACACGGCGTGGAAAAAATTAGAAGAGGCAGCTTAATTGCTGCCTTTTTACGTTAACGCTTTAAAATGAGCGTTTAGAGCGTGCGTAGCTTAGTCGTTAAAGGTTTAAATCAAAGTCGCCAGAAATACTTTGTAACCAGGCATTAACACGTTGCTCGGTTAAATTAGCTTGGTTGTCTAAATCCAGTGCTAAACCCACAAATTTGTCGTCTACAAGCGCTTCTGAGTGATCAAACTCATAACCTTCGTTTGGCCAGGCGCCCACAATTTTTGCACCACGCTCATTGAAGAATGTATAGAGCTCCATTAGGGCATCAACAAATTCTTCTGAATAGCCAACTTGATCGCCAAGGCCGTATAAAGCAATGGTTTTACCGGTGAAATCAATATCTTCAATTTGCGGCAAAAATTCCTCCCAGCTCTCGTTTTCGCAATCCGCCGACATTCCTGGTAGCAACCCTTCACCTAAGGTTGGAGTGCCTAAGATTAAAAAATCGTAAGCAGAGAACTCTTCAGGAGTCGCGCGGTTAATGTTGACCGGTTTTTCCATGGTATCATCGTCAAACATTTTTTTTATCATTTTGGCGACTTTACGTGTTTTACCGGTGTCGGTACCAAAGAATAATCCAATGCGAGCCATGGGCGTCTCCTAAAATTTGCGTTAATCAGTGAGTTTTAGTTTCTGAATATGAAATTGCACTATGTATGCCACTGGAAATTTTCACTACTGTTCGCTAATTCTTTGAATATTATGGATTTTTTACTTTTGATATAGATCAGTTGTCATGTTTGCTACAGAGTTCTTAAAATATAATCTTTCTCACTTGTATTGTTCGTGACAAACAGAGTTTTAATACTATTTCTTAAAAACTTATTAAATAAGTTCTATCAATTTTTTGCAGATGAAGGCGAGGATGAAGATAAGGGTGACGCAAACAGGTCTTGGTGACTTATCTAAATAATAGGTAAATAGGTAAATAGGTAAATAGGTAAATAAGTAAATAGGTAAATAAGTAAATAGGTAAATAAGTAAATAGGTAAATAAGTAAATAGGTAAATAAGTAAATAGGTAATAGCGGCCGTGGGATGTACTATTTTTATAATACAGAGGCAGTTTAGAACATTTTTAAATTATTCAATTAGCGGAAAATTTCCAGCTCACATTAATCGTCGTCATCATCGTCTTCATCGAGTACACGAATAATAGGTTCGTATATTTCGATTCTATCGCCCTCGTTTAATGCGGCGGTTAATTTGGTGAACTTACCGTAAACTCCTATTTTTTGCCGTTTTAAATTGATGTCGTAATTGTCTAGTACACCGGATTTATTGATGGCATCTTCAACCGTTGCATCTTCATCGACAACCACATTTTGCCAAAATTGAGCACCGCCTACGGTATATGCAACACTTACTTTCATGCGTTCGCCTCTACTGAAGGATTTGTGTCTAGTGCTTGTGTATTTTGCTGTGCAGAGTTGGTTTTATTATCCCAAACTGTATCAATAACTCGTTTTAATGCCAGTAAAAAACCCAGCACTAAAAATCCACCCGGTGGTAATACCAACAATAATATGCCTTGGTATTCTGGAATTACGGTAATTTCAAGCCAATGCATATTTTCGCCGAATAATAATGAAGCGTGCGCAAACAAGGTTCCGCTGCCTAAAATTTCTCTGAACGCGCCTACAACCACTAATACCCAAATAAAACCTAGACCCATGGCTAAACCATCAATCATGGATGGAACAGGGGAGTTTTTTGATGCGAATGATTCTACTCGTCCTAAAATTGCACAATTGGTTACAATTAAGGGAATGAAGAGTCCGAGAACTTTATACAGTTCGTGCATCCAAGCATTCAGCCACATATCTACCAGTGTTACGATGGATGCAATTAAAACAATAAACACCGGAATACGTACTTCTGGTGTTGTAAAGCCTCTAAAAACCGATGCCACGAGATTCGCTAAAATCATCACAACCAATGTAGCTGCGCCCATGCCAAATCCGTTGGTTGCGGATGTGGTCACAGCCAATAGCGGACAAAGCGCGAGCATTTGTCCCAGAGCAACGTTGTTATTCCATAATCCTTCCGAGAAAAGAGATTTGTATTGGATTGTTTTTTCGGTGCGATTTTCGAAGGATTCGCTCACGGTTTAAACCTCGTTATTGAATCTAAATTAGCTGCTGTTACGGAGAGCTGGGATAATTTTTAGTGGGAGATTAACCTTTATTCTTTAGGTACCGATTCGATTTGTGTTAATTCAGATTTATGGTCTTTAAAAAATGCGAGTCCATCGTAAACCGCGGCGACAACGGCACGCGGAGTAATGGTTGCACCGGTGAACTGATCAAAATCACCACCATCTTTTTTAACATGCCATTGCTGTTCCGATTTAGACACTAATGAATGGCCATTAAACTCGGTAATCCAATTATCTTTGTTGATTTCTATTTTATCGCCAAGCCCTGGTGTCTCTGCGTGACTAATTACTCGCACGCCAAGAATTTCTCCATTGCCGTTAACCGCCATAATAAGTTGAATAGCGCCGCTATAACCGTAACCCACAACCGGAAACGCAAAGCCTACGGGGATGTCATCTTGTTTGGCGATGTACACCGTTGTTTCTGTGTTATTCCAAACAATATTTTTGGTGCTAGTGAGTAAGTCGTTATTGTATAAAGCTGGGGGTAACACTTGGCTGAGTGTATTAATTTGGTCTTGTTTGAGCTCTTGCTGAATTTTTTCGTGGGTCGCATCGTTACCTAAAATAATAAACGCTGCAACAATCGCGCAAATTCCCCCAAGTACCATGGAATGATAACCAAGCCGGTTGCGATAACTGGGTTCAAGTACGGTTGTGTTCATAATAAAACCTTTTAGAAACTCTTATTCGCGTTTAGCGTTGATAAACTTTAGGTGTGCCGTCTATTTTTCTACCGTAAATTCGTGGTCTAAAATAAATATCAATTAGGGGTGTAAGGGCATTCATAAATAACACCGCAAAACCTATGCCTTCAGGAAATCCGCCCCAAGTACGAATAATAAAATCCAAAGCACCACAACCACAGCCAAATACAAGCTGACCGCTTTTACTTGACGGTGACGTGACGAGATCTGTGGCGATAAAAAATGCGCCGAGCATCATGCCGCCTGAAAGTGTGTGAAACAGGGCTCCGGCGTATTGAGACGGGTCGTACCAGTGAAAAAGCGTCGCTAAAATAGCCGCGGTTGCTAACATGCTAACAGGAATATGCCAACTAATAATTCTCTGTATTAATAACCAAATGCCGCCCAGTAAAATTAATAGCGCCGAGGTTTCGCCGAAACTGCCAGAGCTTAAACCCAGTAGCGCGTTAGACGCATTAAAATCTGACCCGAGTACAGCGGTTGCGTCTGCACCGGTAGTCAGTTCTGTTTTTAAATGCCCAAGAGCGGTGGCACCGGTATAACCATCGGGAATATTGGTATTCGATGCAATAATGTTTAGGCTTTCTAAAAAATTAAATTCAAAAAAAGTATCTACTGGTAAGGCCCATGTGGTCATTTGTACCGGGAATGATATTAATAACGCAATTCGAGCTAGCATTGCCGGATTAAATACATTCTGGCCGATGCCACCGTAGAGTTGTTTGCCAATAACAACAGCAACAAACGATCCTCCAACGCTGATCCACCAAGGCGCCCAAGGTGGAATAGACAGTGCCAATAACCAGCCTGTTAATAACGCAGAGCCGTCAAGCAATCTTTGTTGAGATCTGTTCATTAATTTAAGGCACAGGCTCTCAAAAAATAATGCAGAAGAAATCGTAATTATGAACATAATTACAGACGGTAAGCCGAACAGGTAAAATCCTAATATAGAGCAAGGGGTTAACGCTAAACATCCGTGCAACATTAAACGCTGCACGGATGAGTTATCGTGGGCATGAGGCGATGAGATACTAACGATGGCCATAATTATTCAGCCTCTGCTTTCAAAGGTTTTTTGGATTTAGCTTGTTTGGCAGCTTTGGCCGCAGCTTTTGCCTGGGCTTCTTTTTCTTTTCGTTCACGTTTAGAGTCGGCCAGCTCGCGGGTAAAATCGGCGCGACGATTTTCAACTTGTTGTTTACTCAGCTCACCTTTGGCGTACTGAAAATAATGCACCAGTGGAATGTGTGAAGGGCACACATAAGCGCAAGATCCGCACAATATACAGTCCTTTAATCCGTATTCTTTTGCACCATCAAAATCTTGATGTTTACTGTGATTGGCCATTTCGAGAGGTACTAAACCCATTGGGCAGGCATCAACGCATCGGCCGCAACGAATACAGGGCGACGATCCTTCATCGGATATTTCTTTGCGTGTTAATGCTAAAACGCCGCCGGAACCTTTATTTAAAGGTACATTTAGATTTGGCATAATGTGGCCCATCATGGGGCCGCCTAAAATAATTCGGTCGGGCTCTGTTAAAACGCCACCACAGTGTTCTACGAAGTGTGAAAGTGGTGTGCCAATTAATGCCTCGACATTTTGAGGCTGTTTTATCGCACCTCCTGAGACCGTAACAATACGAGATATTAACGGTTCACCTTGGGTGAGTGCGCGTGCAATTGCGTAGGTGGTTGCAACGTTGTGCATTAATACGCCCACGTCGGAACTGCGCCCACCCGCAGGTACTTCTTTGCCAATAACGGCTTGTATCATCTGTTTGGCAGAGCCCATTGGGTACCGTGTTGGCACTACGACCACATCAACATTTTCGACGTTGTTAGTTGCTTTGCGCATAGCGTCGATGGCTTGCGTCTTATTGTCTTCAATGGCAATAACGGCACGGTCGGCATCGATGATGTAGCGTATCAAACGCGCACCTAACACAATGTCATCGGCGCGTTCGCGCATTAATCGATCGTCTGCGGTTAAATAGGGTTCGCATTCACCGCCATTAATAATTAAAGTTTCTATGTGAGTTTTTGTAGCCGAAATTAATTTGATTGCCGAGGGAAACGATGCGCCACCCATGCCGACTATTCCTGCTTGATCAATTCGATCGGATAATAATTTTTTATCCAGAGTAAATGGATCAAGGTTAGATGTGTTTGGTATGGCCTGATCTTTTCCATCGACAGCAATGACAATTGCAGTGCTCTCTAAACCCGAAGGGTGAGCTGCAACTACCGGCATAATATTGCTGACAATTCCAGATGTTGGTGCGTGTATAGGGGCGGATAAGCCAGGACCATTTTTCGCGATTAATTGGCCTTTTAAAACGTAATCGCCCACTTTTACAATTGGTATTGCATCGCTGCCTGCGTGTTGACGTAAAGCTATTCTCAATTCTTTGGGAAGTGGCAGTGTTTTTATGGGTAATTGCGATGACATCTCTTTAAAGCCGTCGGGATGAACACCGCCTCTAAATGGAGAAAACCACATAAAACACTCCTGGAAATTATCGAAATACCTGAGATCACTCTGAAAAACTTATTGTTACCAATCAGAGGTTTGCATTTTTAGTTAAAGGAAATTCTGATTAACCTGGAGTTTCCAGTAACATAGGGACGAATTAATCAGATGACCCTAAAAATAGTCTCGCCCAAAATTCAATTACAAAAAATATAGGAAACTCTGATTAACCTAGAGTTTTTCGCGACACAAGGATGTGTCGCCAATTTCAAGAACTGTAAGTAATTGAAATTGTGAAGAAATTGGAAATCATATTTTCAATTTCTGCCCTCTGATTAAATCAAGGATGAGTTAATCAGAGGTTCCTATAATTAAAAAATTACGCCACTTTTTGCGGTTGTGGCCATTGCCAGTTATCAATGGTTACCAATTCAGGCTTCATTTCAATGCAATCTTCTGGGCAGGCTTTTTGACAAGCTTTACAACCTGTACAGGCCTCGCTGAAAACTACATGAATTTGTTTGTTGGCACCGACAATGGCGTCAGTGGGGCATACCTTTGAGCAGCGCATACAGCCGGTACACAATTCGCGATTAATTTGAGCGAAAAATATCTCGTCACTGAGGTCATCAAGATTTACATCGATACCGAGTTTTTGTGCGATTGTTTCAGCCAGCGTTTTTCCACCAGGAGGACAGCAGGTTACAGGGGCATTACCCGAGGCAATAGCCTCTGCCGCCGGAGTACAGCCCGCAAAACCACATTGACCGCATTGTGTGCCTGGCATCATGGCTACAATTTCTTCTACCAGAGGATCACCTTCTACGCGAAATACACGTCCCGCATAACCTAAACCTAAGCCCAGAGATAAACCCATTACAGTTAAAACACCAATGGCTGCGATCATGTAATAAAGCTCCAATGTAAAAACGGAATTTATCGGATAAATAAATTAACGAAAATTTTTGATGCTTTGCCGACCATTCAAAAGAGTTTGGCGTGGTTAGAGTTCTCTAAAATGATTTTTCTCCCGATTGAACTCCAGCCCCGGGTATTAAACTAGGCCGACAAACCCCATAAATATCATCGACAGTAATCCTGCTGTTATTAAACCCACCGGAGCACCCTCAAATACTTGTGGCACTTCGGCCAGAGCTAGACGCTGGCGTAGTCCGGCGAAAATTATCATAACCATAGAAAAACCAATCGCTGCGCCAAAGCCATAAATCATGCTTTCAAAAAAACTAAATTGTTCCCGAACCGTGAGCAGCGATACACCAAGGACTGCGCAATTGGTGGTAATTAGTGGCAGAAATACTCCTAGACTCTGGTAGAGCGCTTGGCTGGTTTTCTTTAAATAGAGTTCGGTAAATTGCACAACCGCAGCGACAATTAAAATAAAGCTAAGTGTTCTTAAAAACTGTAACTCTAGAGGCTGCAAAATTAAATGTTCGATTAACCAACCACACATTGCCGATAGAGTTAGTACAAATGTCGTTGCCAAACCCATTCCGGTAGCGGTCGAAATATTATTGGATACGCCCATAAAAGGACATAATCCAAGAAATTGAACAAGGACAACGTTGTTAACTAAAACCGTACCGACGATAATAAAAAATATATCCACGTTGCATTCCTCCAGTTAATAACGCAAATTGCATTTTGTATGCCACGGAAAAAAGCTGGATCAACCATGCGGTTTTGAATGTGTTTATGGGTAAAAAGGCAGATGGAGAGGTTTTGATTTGTTTTAAATCAAATTCGCTGTAGGTTTTCAGACAAATTATTTTTATGGCATTTTAATCGCATTGTTACTAATACGACAAAGCTCCGTGAGGAATGAATCAATTCCATTAAAAACAATAACTTATAATGTTAGCGTATTTGTTGCTACTGAGTATTGAGAAGTTTGTCAGCTGAAAATGCTTGTTTTTGACGCACGTTAAAGGCTAAATCGCACGGTTCAACTTTCTATGTTGGTGCAAAACAAATAAATGTTGAAACAGGAAACATTTATATTAATTTCATAAATTAAAAAATTATAAGTCCAAATTATTTTAGATGGTTTATACGTTTTTATCTTAAATTTTCTTCATTTCGATTTTTGTTTGAACGATATTATTATTTTTAATGAAGCTCTTAGTTTGAGTTTTTATTTACAAAAATATAAAAATAAATGCGTTGGATTTAAAATATAGCTAAACGCCAATGCTTACCAAAATTTATTTTTACACTGTGTTTTTCTGACGTTGCATGAGAGATAACGAGAAGTTGTAAACAACTTCAATCTGTGACAAACCGGACAGTATTCGGTGATAAACCTTGGAGTAGTGGCGCCTTATGAATAAGAGTTCTAGTTCACCCTTTAACATTCCGTCAACCATTGATTCTAAATCGCCAACCATTGGTCGAAATCGGCCATCGGGCGATCGCGGCGAAACGGTTCTTTCTAACGAAATTTTTTATAAGGCTGTCGAAAGTTGCCCGGTCGCTATTTCCATTACAGACCTGCACGCTAATATCCTTTATGTTAATAAAGCATTCAGTCAAGTCACAGCTTACGACACCGAAGAGGTGGTAGGTAAGAACGAATCGATTCTTTCTAATCACACGACTCCGCCTCTGGTATACGAAACCCTATGGGGAAGGTTATTTCAGAAAAAACCTTGGGTAGGTGTTTTGGTAAATCGGAAAAAAGACAATACTCGATATTTGGCCGAGCTGACCGTTGCTCCGGTTATGGATGAGACCGGAAGAGTTACCAATTATTTAGGTATGCATCGCGATGTTACCGACATGCATCGCTTACAAAGCCAAGTCACCAATAATAAGTCGTTAATTGAAGCGGTTGTTAATTCCAGTCCATCTCCAACCGTTGTGTTGGATCAGCAGGGTAAGGTTCTACTCGATAATTTAAGCTATAAGGCGCTTGCGTCGGATATGGGTAAAGAGCCCATTGAAGAAGTTATTAATGCGTTAAACGCACAAATTGAAGGATTTTCTTTGCAAAAAGGCGGCGGTGTTCAGGTAAATGGAACCGAATTGTCTTTTGATATGAGCGGTTTTGGCACTCGGTCTTTTACCTGTTTCGCGACCCCAATAACCGTTAATGATGACTCTATCGATTATTTCTTTGATCGCGCCACCTACACGTACACGCTGTTTGTATTAAATGAAATTACCGGGTTAAGGCGGCGTCAAGATCAGCTACGGCTGCATACTTTAAAAGAGTTGGTTGCAGAAGAAGAATTTATCCGATCAATGACCGAGACCTACCACGGTGCAATCCATCAACTTGAAAAACCGGTCAACATGATTGCCGCTGCGGTATCTTTACTGGAAAAAAGAGCCAATAAAGATAATCGTGCCGACGACCCGGTTCTTGATGCTGTAAGAGCTGCGTTAAATGAAGGTAAAAAGGCGCTGGATATTCTCACTAATCAAGCCCCGGTCTGGCAAAACACATCAACTAATTCCGTCAATATTAATCAAGTTACCCGAGAAGTTATTTCTATTTGTGCAGAAAAAATGAGTGCCGCGGGTGTTGAATTCTTTTGGCATCCCGAGCCCCATCTTCCGGGAATTATTGGTGGTGAGAATCGCCTGCGAACAATGATAAAGCAGCTGGTTGATAACGCTATCGAATCGATTGAAATGAGCCGAGCGTCGGTGCGTGATTTAACAATCAGTAGTTATTTAGAAAACGATTTTGTGGTACTCGAAGTTGTTGATACTGGATCGGGAATTAGCAATGATTTATCGCTAAAAGTGTTTGAGCCATTTTTTACAACAAAACGTGCAGTTAATGGTAATCGCGGAATGGGTTTAAGTATGGTTCAAGAAATTGTGAATGAACACGCAGGCTTAGTGTCAATTGGGCCCGCAAATAACGACACAACTGAAGGTGAAGACGATTTTCCCGGATGCAAAGTTACTGTGCATCTACCTATTACTGCGCAAGAACAATAATTTCCCTTCGGAGGTCGTATGATGAATGCATTTAATCCGCAAGATCGATCGCCGATGTTTGAAAATCGGCAAAAATTGCTCGAAAAAGAATTTGAGGTGGCCTATCAATTATCTCGAATTTTGTGCAAGTCTTTGGAATTGGATAAAACCCATCTGGAAGCGCTGCGATTATTAGATCAGGAAGTTGGTCTGGCCAACGGAATTATTGCTCTTGCCGATAACGAACAAAAAGAGCTGCGTATTAATGCAATAAATATTGATGATCCATTAGTGAAAAAACAGGCCCACAGTGTTCGTTACAAAGCGGGTGAAGGTATTTTAGGTAAGATATTATCCAGTGGCGAAAGTATTGTTTTAGGGCGTGTTGCAAGCGCACCCGATTTTTTGCATAAACTCGATTTGTACGATTATGATTTGCCTTTTATTGGTGTTCCTATTAAAACCGCAGAAGGTGTTGTACAAGGTGTTATTGCCGTTCAACCGGATTTTCCCGCGCAGGAATGGCTGTCGGATTTAACGCGATTGTTAAACTTCTCAGCGAATCTTTTCTCTCACAATCTTCGCGCTGGTTCATCCTCCAGTAATGTTTCATCCATTCAAACCATAGATCATGGCGATCAGCAACGCAAAAATCGCGTCAAATTCAGTTTTGATAAAATGGTTGTTGGTAGCTCCGATTCGATGCGAAAAATTTTCGAGCAAATTAAACGCGTGGGTAAATGGGACAGTACCGTACTGATCCGCGGCGAGTCGGGTACCGGAAAGGAGCTAATCGCCAGTTCTATTCATTACAATTCACCTCGTAGTAACAAACCTTTTGTAAAACTCAATTGTGCTGCGTTGCCTGAAAACCTTTTAGAATCTGAATTATTTGGTCACGAAAAAGGCGCTTTTACCGGTGCCATAAAGCAACGGCAAGGTCGTTTTGAACAAGCCGACGGCGGAACTTTATTCTTAGACGAAATTGGTGAAATTTCTCCAATGTTCCAAGCGAAGTTGTTGCGGGTTTTACAAGAGAGCGAGTTAGAACGAGTTGGTGGCAACCAAACCATTAAAGTTAATGTTCGTATTGTTGCCGCAACTAACAGAAATTTAGAAAGCGATATTGAAGAAGGCAAGTTTAGGGAAGACCTTTATTATCGCCTCAACGTAATGCCTATTAATTTGCCGCCGCTTCGGGAACGGGTCGAAGATATTCCAGAATTATCGGAGTTCTTGGTGGATAAAATCGGTAAACAACAAGGTCGTCCTTTAAGAATTACCGACGGAGCAATTCGAACACTCATGTCGCACAATTGGCCGGGCAATGTTCGCGAGCTTGAAAACTGCTTAGAACGTGCGGCGGTTATGTGTGAGGATGGCAGTATTGATTTGGATGTTATTTCTATGACAACCAATGAACAGCCCAAATTTGAACCGGCAAGACCGGTGGTATCCGATGTAGATTTAAACGATCAAAATCTTGATGAGCGTGAACGCGTTACCGCTGCGCTCGAACAAGCGGGCTGGGTACAGGCCAGGGCCGCAAGACTGTTAGGAATGACACCACGACAAATTGCTTATCGTATTCAAACGTTAAAAATTAATATGCGGAAAATTTAAAGTTAAGAGCTAGCTGTTGTTGTAAAAAGTGGTTTAAAACGAAACTCGTGTTTTTTTATAGGTATCAACCTCTGATTAACTCTTGCCTGATTTAATCAGAGGACAGTAATTGATCCTGTGATTGCTATTTTCGATACAATTTTCTTGATGTGCTGTTTTTGAATTCCTTGATGCGCTGTTTTTGAAACCGGCGACAAATTCTTAGGTTGCCGAAAAATCAGGATTAATCTGAGTTTCTTTTTAGCTGCTGCAAGTCGTGTGAGTGATTCTTATTTTTATAATATTGTGATTGTTTGCTTTTTATCAAACAATTGCCTTACAAAACTCTTGTTATTTTAATCTTTTTTCTGTTGTTAATTAGACATTTTTGTTGTTTCAGTTTGTTGATGTTTGTGTCGTTAAACCGACAATTATTTAAAAAACCCTTATAAAACAAGCTTGTAAACTTTTATTTATCGCGGCACAGAGGTTGCATTTAACCAATGACTACAAACAGAGGTAGTTCGTCGGTAAATAAAATGTGCTCTAACAATTTAAAATAATGTATCTAAGTGTTTTTTGTTGAAAATATTTTTGGCTGAGAATGCAGAGATTTTATTGTTTAACTGTTTAAGCATTTGTTGCTCGGTGAATCGCAATTAATTTTGTCAAATGACAAGGTTAACACCAAAACCGACGATCCACTTCCTAAAACCAATTTTGTGATATGGCAGGTTAAGGAGTTCATTATGGATCTTAGCGTGATAAATGAAGCAGTATCTGCAAGTGAGGAGGGGGGTTGTTCTTCGGGCTCTTGCGGTAGTACAGACGATCAAATGTCTCATCTGCCCGAGGATATTCGCCAGAAAGTCTATAATCATCCTTGTTATTCAGAAGAAGCGCATCATTATTTTGCGCGCATGCACGTTGCGGTGGCTCCGGCCTGTAATATTCAATGTCACTACTGTAATCGTAAATACGATTGCGCCAACGAGTCTCGTCCCGGTGTTGTTTCAGAATTACTGTCGCCAGAAGAAGCCGTGATGAAGACAAAGGCCGTTGCGGCGAATATTCCGCAGATGACCGTGTTAGGTATTGCCGGACCTGGCGACCCATTAGCAAATCCAGAACGCACTTTTAAAACATTCCGCATGCTTACCCAAGAGACGCCAGACATTAAATTGTGTGTTTCTACCAATGGTTTAGCGTTGCCCGAGAGTGTTGAAGAGCTAGCAAAAACCAACATAGACCACGTTACTATCACTATTAATACCGTCGATCCAGAAATTGGTGCCAAAATTTATCCATGGATTTATTGGAATAATCGCCGTATTCACGGAATTAAAGGTGCAAAAATTCTGATCGAGCAACAGCAAAAAGGTCTTGAAATGCTTGCCGCTCGGGGCATTTTAGTGAAAGTAAATTCGGTGATGATTCCGGGTGTTAATGATCAGCATTTAAAAGAAGTGAGCCGTATCGTTAAATCGAAAGGTGCATTTTTACATAACGTAATGCCATTAATTGCCGAAGCCGAGCACGGTACTTTTTATGGTGTGATGGGTCAACGCGGACCAACCCCCGAAGAATTACAAGATTTGCAAGATCAATGTTCGGGTGATATGAACATGATGCGTCACTGCCGTCAATGTCGTGCCGACGCTGTGGGTCTTTTAGGCGAAGATCGCGGTGAAGAATTCACGTTAGATAAAATCGCTAAAATGGATATCGACTACGGTAAAGCCATGAAAGTACGTGCGGCTGTTCATCAAGGTATTGAAGAAGAACTCGCAGAGAAACAAGCGAAAAAAGCCCGTTTAGCCGCAGCCGCAACGCCGGTCATAAGCAGTAAAAAATATCGACCCGTGCTTATGGCAGTTGCAACCAGTGGCCAAGGTGTAATTAATCAACATTTTGGTCACGCTACCGAATTTTTAATTTATGAAGCATCTCAAGACGGTGTTCGCTTTATTAGCCACCGCAAGGTCGATCAATATTGTATTGGTGGCGACAGTTGTGGCGAAAAAGAAAGTGCATTGGCCGGAAGTATTCGGGCATTGCAAGGTTGTGAGGCCGTACTCTGCTCTAAAATTGGTTTTGAACCCTGGGGTCTTTTGGAAGAAGCCGGAATTCAACCCAATGGCGAACACGCCATGGAGCCAATTGACGACGCGGTAATGGCTGTTTATCAAGAGATGATTGAATCTGGTGCTTTGGAAGAAGTTGAAGAGGAAAGTCTCGCCACTGCCTGATTGATATAAGCACTCTCGATTATCGAGAGTGCTTTTTATATAGGAAACTCTGATTAACCTAGAGTTTCTCGCGACACAAGGAAGTGTTGCCAATTTCAAGAACGGTAAGTGATTGAAATTGTGAAGAAATTGGAAATCGCATTTTGAATTTCTGTCCTCTGATTAAATCGAGAACGAGTTATTCAGAAGTTCCTATAAGATACGTTAATAAACCTTGGTACCGGTATTTTTTGATGGTCGTCATTTTCTACTATTACTATCAAGGTTAAATGCTGAATAAAATCGGAGATGCTGAAATGTCATTATCCATTGTTGATTCCTGTGTAAGTTGTCATGCCTGTTCTGCGGTTTGCCCAAACGATGCGATTTATCTTTCTGCTGACGTTAAACATTTTGTTATTGATCCCAAAAAATGCACCGAGTGTGAGGGCGATTACGCTGATCCGCAGTGTTCTAGTATTTGCCCAATTGAAGAAACCATATTGGATGCGCAGGGTAATGCCATCAATCCAATGGGTTCACTAACCGGTATTCCTCCTGAAAAAATGGAAGAAGCTCTGCGAGAAATTCAGGCAAGATAGAAAACTATAGGAACCTCTGATTAACTCATCCATGATTTAATCAGAGGACAGAAATTGAAAATACGATTTCCAATTTCTTCACAATTTCAATCACTTACCGTTCTTGAAATTGGCGACACATCCTTGTGTCGCGAGAAACTCAGGTTAATCAGAGTTTCCTATATTCTTAAGACTGGCATTTTGTTGTTACAGTGGATTGAAAATTTGTTGTTACAGTGGATTGAAAAATTGAGCAGATCTAAGGTTATTTTCTACGGCAAGCTGACTTGTATTAACAATCGTAGGCAGAGAAAAATTTTGCAACAGGCGGGTATAGAATTTCAAGAAGAAAATTTATTAACCTATCCTTGGCGCAAAGAAACGCTCATTTCGTATTTTATCAATACGCCAAAGTCACAATGGTACAATAAGACTGCGCCCGCGATAAAACAGGGAGATATGACTCCTGATTCCATGACGGAAGATCAGTTACTTGATGCTATGTGTCTTGATCCGGTATTGATTCGGCGTCCATTGATTAGTATCGATGATTTTAAAACGGTGGGTTTCGATTGGCCAATGTTAGCCGATCTTTTGAAGGTTGATAAAGCTCTGGCCGAGCAATTAGTAAAACCTAATGACGATGTTGAAACCTGCGTGAAGGTATAGGAACCTCTGATTAAATATGGATGAGTTAATCACAGGTTCCTATAGTCTGTTTAGCGCTATTGAAATGGGTTGATTATGAATAATCTTGTACACAAACTGATTCTTAGTGAAAAAATAAAAGATTTTTTAGGATCTACCACTGAATATTTCAGTCATGATAGTGCGCAAACCTTGAGTGGCAATGAGCAGAATCGATATAGAGCCGATCAATCTGTTTCTAAAGAAAATAACTCCAACCAGCTGCATTTTTTTAATTGCCGAATCTTTCTAGAAATTGTTCGTTCACAACGCCAGGGGCTCACCTGTTTACCTCATAACCTAGGCTTGTCTCCTAAACATCAGACACAATTTAAAAATGCGTTGTATTTATTTTTAGGTAAACGATCTGAAGATCATCAGATCTATAACGATTTATTTGCAACACAAGCTGAAGACGACGATTTAAGGCAATCCTTATTAGAAATGCGTTTGGATGAATGGCAAGAAATTAAAGATTTATTGCTGCTTGATGCGACTGTAATTGACGCAAGTGTGGCATGGATGGCCGAAATTGTTGCTGCTGCCTGTATGGGCGGTGATCATTTGTGGCGAGATTTAGGCTTGCCTAACCGTGCAATGCTGGGTGATTTATTACTGAATAATTTTTGTGATTTGGCCTTAAAAAATACCAAAGACATGAAGTGGAAAAAGTTTTTTTATAAGCAATTGTGCGAGCGTGAAGGTGGTTATGTTTGTCGCGCGCCAAGTTGTGAACAATGTGCGGCCTATCAGGAATGTTTTGGCCCAGAGGAGTAATTGTGGTCGAAACTACAGCCCCGCCTTTTGAAAAACAAAACCAAAAACCCAAGCCAGAAAGTCCTGAATGTTCATCAGTTAATGATATTATTTTGGATTACCATCAACGAACTAAACATCGTTTCGAAGCATACGCCCGAGGGCCAGATACTCTCGATTGGGACGATCAACCCAACGTGTTTCGTACCTTCAACAAGGCACCAAAAACTTTTCTACCTCTATCCTACAGCGCCGGAATACCATTTAATGATTTTTTTAAGAATCCGAGTGCGATGGACTCCGGGTCGGAATTATCTCAACCTTTTAGCAAGCAAAGTATTGCTGAGTTTTTACGCCTTGGGTTCGGATTAAGCGCGTGGAAGCAACTCGGCCCTGATTCTTGGAGTCTTCGCGTAAATCCTTCCAGCGGTAATTTACATCCTACCGAAACCTACCTAATTATTCCCGATCATTTAATCATTCCTGACGATTCCGAAAAGCCAGACCGAGATGCTGCCAGTTTATGGCATTATTCAGTGTTAGATCACAGTCTAGAGCGACGCTCGCATTTATCCATGACTCAATCATCGGGCTTTTTTGTTGCTTTTAGTTCGATTGTTGGACGTGAGTCATGGAAATACGGAGAGCGTGCATTTCGATATGCTCAATTAGACATAGGCCACGCAATATCCTGTGCTGCCTACGTAGCTAAAAATTTAGGATGGCAGTGCTGTTTGATCGATAACTTACCCCCGCAGGCGTTATCGGAATTTTTAGGTTTTAACCACGAACATTATGTAGAAAATCTTCGGCGGGAAGAACAAGAATCTTCGGATTGTTTGTTGTTTGTTTATTCGGGCGTTGTCACGAATGCTACAATCCAAAAATGGACAAACGCGCTTTTGTCACTTGATAAAAATCAAAACAACGAGAAAACAGACTCGAATCTGTTTTTGGGTTCTCCCAATCGATTAGGCGGTAGAAGCCCTTACAAGTGGCCAATTATAGAAAAAATACGCTCGGCCACAGAATGCTCAATAGTTAATGCTGATGATTCATTGTCTGCGCGAATTCTTAATTCACCCACAGAATTCTTTAAAAATACTGATGCAAGCCTAAATATTAGCGATAAATCGTTTTCGCAGGTGGCGTTATCGCGCCGCAGCGCACAGCGTTTTGATAAGTCTGAGCTATCGTTAGACGATTTTATTGCTCTTTTAGATGCACTCGTAATTTACGATCAACCCATATTAAATAATGCCGATAAACACGGTTCGCAATTCAATTTAGATTTTATTTTTTTGGTTCACAATGTGCAGGGACTCGTACCAGGTGTGTACAGTTTAGGCGATTCTTCGGATACCTTGTTGAGATTACAAAATTCCCAAGACAATGAACCACTCAATACCAATGTGTTGGATCATTCTGAACGGACGGAATTAAATACGAAGTATCCATTGCAATTATTAAAATCGCTCGACTGCCGTAAATTGGCGGCACGTATGTGTTGCCAGCAGGCGATTGCTTCTGATTGTGCGTTTACGGTTGGATTTTTGGCGCCTTTAATGTCTGTTCTCCAAGCCCGACAGGGATTAGGTTACAAGCAATTGTATTGGCAGGCTGGTGCTTTGGCGCAGCAAATTTATTACACCGCTACAGCGAGAAATTTAGCCGCAACAGGCATCGGTTGTTTTTTTGATGATCCTTTTCATGAGTTTTTAGGTTTAAAAGGATTTGATCGACAATTTGTTTATCAAATGGCGGTGGGTAAGCCAATTGTGGATCACAGAATCACTAGCTTTTCTGGATATCATCATTTGAGAGATGAACCGGAGTCGCTCCGATTTTAGGATTGATAACTTATAGGAACTTCTGATTAACTCATCCACGATTTAATCAAAGGATAGAAATTGAAGTTGGCGACACATTCTTGTGCTGCTGGAAACTCTAGGTCATTCGTAGTTTTTTATATTTTCGTTGTGATCAATTTATGTGTTTCTAAAATTTTTAAAGAGCTGTGTTTTTATAATCAAACCATTAATTAAATTTTAAGAAAATAACAATCAAAGTACAGAGAGATTTGCAAGCTTAACAACTTCTATTTAATTACATTTAACTTCTAATTACTTGCGCGAAGTGAGTTTATTGCCAAGTTCGAAACCCGAGGTGAAGCATGAATCCGTTTTCTAGCATAAACGTGTCGACAGCAAACGCTTTGATTGAACAAGAGAATGTTATTATTCTTGATTTAAGAGACAGACTTTCGTACCGCTGTGGTCATATCACCAATGCGTTAAATTTTGGCAAAGAAAACTTAAAAATGTTTCTTCAGAACATGAATAAACATTTGTCGGTTCTGTTGTATTGTGACGACGGCTCAGAAAGTGAAGCAATGGCAGATTTATTTATGGATTTCGGTTTCCAGAAAGTATTTAGCCTCATTGGCGGGTATGAAGAATGGGTTAAATCACATCAAGTAAAAATGCCAAAACACGTTTGCGACTGGTTAAATGACCACGGTTATTCGTGTAACGATTTAAATCGAAAAGGTTTTAATGGTGAGACGGCATTGATGTACGCAGCGCGAAATGCAAAAACCGAATATGTTATAGAGTTAATTGATCGCGGCGCTGATTTGGATGCAACGAATAACGATGGCAATACGGCAGTTTGGTTGGCTTGTTATGGTAATGATGAGCATACTTTACAAACGTTAATTGATGCCGGAGCTAATCTTGATACCCAAAACGATAACGGTGCCACCGCTCTAATTTATGCGGCCTCTGCTGGCCGCGAAGCGATGGTATTTACTCTGCTAAAAGCGGGCGCTAATCCTAAATTGGCAACGCTTGATGAGTTTACCGCTCTAGATGTTGCATCTACACCTAAAATTTTAAAGTGGCTAAAACACGTTAATAAAGGTCTGAGCATAGACTCTGCCCAGCAAACCTTATCGTTGGCAGTATAAACATAGTAGGTTCGGAGTTTTATTTTTCGGTTCACTTTCTGAGAGGATTATATTTTGAGTACTACTGAAGAAAAAATTAAAAATCAAATTGCTTCTAATCCGGTTATTTTGTACATGAAAGGTATTCCCGAAGCGCCCGAGTGCGGTTTTTCTAAAGCCGCGGTGGCAGCACTAAAATCGGCCAATATCGAGTTTGCTTACGTTAATGTGTTGAAGTCACCCTTTATTCGTGAGCGTTTACCTAAGATTTCAAATTGGCCAACGTTTCCTCAATTATTTGTTCATGGTGAATTAATTGGTGGTAGCGATATTATTTGCGACATGGTTGCCGACGGTAGTTTAACAAAAGCATCTGTAGCGTCATTGGTTTAAGAGAGTTGCAGTTATGGAAATCAGTACCGTTGAAGAAAAAATACTGCAAACCGTAAGTGATGCAGAGATTGAAGTTAGTGGTGCAGATTGTGATTTTAACGTTACCATTGTAAGCGATACGTTTGATGGTATGAGTAAAATGAAACGTCAGCAGTTGGTATTATCGGGTTTCACCGATCAGCTAGCCAGTGGCGAACTGCACGCGTTAAGCATTAGTGCGTTTACATTTGATGAGTGGAATGCTAAACCAACTGGTTTGGTGCAAATTTCTCTTTAGCATTCTCCGATACGTTCGTTTTTAATTAATTCACAATTTCAATCCGTTACCGTTCTTGAAACTAACGACACATTTAGTGTTGTTAGAAACTCTGCGATTATCAGAGTTTTTTATTGAAATTGTTAATACATCTTTGCAACTTCGGAAACACTGGATCATCTGGCGTTTCCTTTCATAAATTTCTCTATATTTGTGGAGTTAATCTAATGACTGCCCCTAATTTAGATCGCGAAGCTGCCCTAAAAATTGCTTTGGCAGCAAGAGTTTTACCGGGTATTTCGGTTGGCCAGTTGTTAGAAATTATATTTTCACGCTTAGACGGTGAAATTACCGAAGATACTTTAAAAACAGTAACTGTCACCGATTTAAAAACCAGCTTTGCCAGCGTAGATGGTGAGGAAGATGGCGAAGACATTGGTATTGGCTTGGAGGAAATGAAAGAGGCTGTACGGATTCTTTGGGGTGATAATGCCGAAGAAACGCGATTTGAACTGCAAACCTTTAACGGCCCGGTTGAAGGCAGTATTCGCGTTGCGGTGGCCTCTAATAGTGAGGAGCAGCTTAATGGGCATTTTGGTTCTTGCATTCGCTATTTAATTTATCAGATGAGTGCTACCGAATTAAAGTTAATTGATGCGCGCTCTGCATTACAGGCGGATTTTTCGGACGATAAAAACCTTTTTAGAGCCAATTTAATTAACGACTGTGATGTGGGTTATTTTGTGTCTGTCGGCGGACCTGCGGCAGCAAAGGTCATTCGTGCCGGTGTTTATCCCATTAAAGAAATCAGTGGCGGCGAAGCTCGTGAGGTTTTAGGCCGATTGCAAAAAGTTATGGCCCATAATCCACCGCCTTGGCTTGCCAAGTTATTAGGTGCTAGCGCTAAAGAACGAATTCGTTGTGAAGCGCTCAATGATTTTGAAGAAGAGCCGATTGCTTAGTTGATAACTCGTAACAATTGGGTCGCGTAATATTTTGCGTTGCTTTGGTTGTGTTAACGTTGTTTTGGTTGTATTGACGTTGCTGTGATTGTATTGAATTAGGGTTAATTTGATCGTAACAAGTTGCTTCGGATCTTATTGATTGGAGTTTTTTGCAGCTTGCTTTGGCCTGTTTTTATGGGAATATCTAGCATTCTGAGTGTGTACATGGTTTGATTCGATAACCAATTTTATCCACACTGAACAGGCCATTTAGAACGAATGATCGATTTTTATTGCGAGCGACTGGACGCGAGTTTTTGGGCAGAACCTTTCAATGCTGTTACCAACCTAGCGTTCATAATTGCTTTTATTGTTTTAATTCCCCGTGCGCGTGCTAATTTTCCCTTTCTTGAAGCCGGTGAACGAATTGTGCTTCTGGCCATGATGGCATTACTGGTTGCCATAGGTGTGGGCAGTAGTGCGTTTCATACACTTGCTAATCGTTGGTCTCTAATGGCCGATGTTGGCCCTATCACGCTGTTTCAATTGGTGTTTTTGGGCGGTTATCTTCGCTATGTTGTTAAAGTCTCACTAGTAACTGTGGCTATCGCGTTGATATCGTTCCTGGTATTAGGAACTCTGATTGGTAGATTGCCCTTAGAGGTTAACGGTTCAGAATCTTACTTAGCACCTTTGGCCTTTGTGCTTGGCTTGGGTATCTATCACAAGATAACGAATCAACCTTCGAGTTGGATGTTGATTGGTGCGGCCGCCGTTTTTACTGTTTCGCTGTCGTTTCGAACCATCGATAATCAGATCTGTAATGCTTTCCCACTGGGAACACATTTTATTTGGCACTTGCTGAATGGTGTTGTGCTTTATCTGTGTGTACGAGCTTTTTTGCATTCTACCGATCGAAAACTCGCTAAATTGACTTAAAAAACTGCTATTTGTTTGTTGGGTGAGCGAATTTAAAGTATTTAAAATTTTTTTCATTTAATCGCTTGACCCTGCATATGCTCCTCCCTATAATGCGCAGCCTCTGTTGGCGAGGTAGTAAAACACTTCAAAGACACGACGTTGATGCGGGGTGGAGCAGCCTGGTAGCTCGTCGGGCTCATAACCCGAAGGTCGTCGGTTCAAATCCGGCCCCCGCTACCAATTACGTTTAGTTGTTATTAATACTAAACCATGTGCGCTTTTTTCTCTTTGATGAGAAACGAGTAATTGTAAAAGCAGTATTTCTTTTTTATGTGTAAATACTGTCTGTGTAAATGTTATCTGTACAAATATTATCTGTAGAAATTTATTACATATAAAATTTTCCTCGGCTTATATCATTTTTCTTCAAGTTCTTTTCTGCTTAGCGCATAGTAATTTTTCTGCCGTGTAAAAGTAGTTATTTCTCCTCGTAAAAAAAGTAGTTAGTTTCTCGCTTAGAAATTACTCAAATCTAAATTCCACTCTTAACGTTATTTCTTATCGCTATATTCTTCATTCCCGTTTTATACAACTCAGTTGCTGCAACTCTTCCAGATTTTATTATCCTTTTTATCGTATTTTTGCCCCTAATTTTATTTCTGTTCGTAGATTTCTGTTCGTAGATTTCTGTTTGGCAAATTTGTCGAAGTCATTCTTACCAGACTGTTCATGGGCCTCCTCTTAGATATCGTCATGGATATCTGCGAGTCGTTCCTGCTTTGGGTAAACGCTTCTGCTTTATATAAAGAAGGCGTAGACCGGTAAAGAAGGCCAGAGCTCGATCAGGGTTTCCTCTGGTCTATTAGCCGTCTTCAGGTATGTAAATTTTAACTCTGAATAACACTAATATACGAAACTTCTAAATTATCTTTCCTTTAAAAGACTGCGCTAAAAGAGGGCTGTGTTAAAAGAGGGCTGTGCTAAAAGTTGCTGGCTTCATATCGTGTAACATTTTTTAATCTATGGATGGTTACTATCGTACATTAAGGTAATTTTTTTCGTTTTTTGAGGTCAATCTAGGATAAAAAACGCGTAGCTTTTTTACCAAAGCTGGCATTGGTGTCTGTAATATTTACATTGATCGAGAGAGCCGCCGTTGGTTTATTAGCGTTGTTCTTTTTGGGTTCCTATATTTTGAGATCTTTCGGTTGGCAATGTTTGGAATAATTATTTTAGGCACCGGTGTTTTTTAGTGTGGTTGTACAAATCTGCTGAGGTCGTTGTTCATTGGGATTGTACGATTTGACAAAACTTAGCGTTAATTTTAGAAAGATTGTTCACAACCATATTTTTTGCACACTTCGCACCTATTGTATTGCCGCGGCTTTGATTGGCTTAATTTTTGTCTATTCAAGAGATATTGTGAAATAAACCCGTAAAATAATTGCTGTTTTTAAATGCATTAAAACGTATTTGTCATCAATACTGCTTTACTAAAAGAATCTCGCTTAATAATTTGGCTGTTTTGGATTTACTTTTTCTAGCCGTTAATAAGAAGTTGCCGTTGCTTAGAAAAGAAAACGTGTAGGATTTGACAAGTGCTAGGAAGCTTTAGGCAAGTATTTCTGTTAGCTAAGCGCTAAAGTTGTCATTAATGAGAAAGCTATTTAAAAGATGGTTTTGTCTCTCACAAATATTGTGTAGGAACCCCCGTTTTACAATAACAAAAGGTTTCGATTTCTCGGAGGAAATATGAGAATTCTAGTCGCGGTGGCGACTATATGTGCCGCTACCTTGCTCAGTGTTTATCAAATTAATACGGTATCTGCTCAAAGTAATGCAGGTAATAAAAAGGCTCCTCTAAAAGAAGTAGCTATTCAAAAAGTTAAATCAGTTTCTGTTGATATTAAAGAGACTTTTCCCGGCCGGGTCACAGCGTTTAGACAAGCCGAAATTCGGCCTCAGGTAGAAGGTATTGTCATTCGGCGCATGTTCGAAGAGGGGAGTGAGGTACAAAAAGGCCAGCAGCTTTATCAAATTGACGATACTCGATACGCGGCCCTTCTACACAGTGCCGAAGCCGATTTAGAAGCCGCTCAAGCTGAGTACGAATCTATTAAGGTTACCGAAAGACGCTTTCAAGAATTATTACAAATGAAAGCGGTTAGTCAGCAAGAGTACGATGACTTACACGCAGATCTAAGAAAAGCCAAAGCCGAAGTAGCCGTTGCCAAAGCCGCAGTGGATATTGCCAAGATTAATGTCGGCTACACCAAGGTGTATGCGCCTATCAGTGGTCGTATCAGCCGTTCGGCCATTACCGAAGGTGCTTTGGTAACTGGAAACCAATCGGCTGCCTTGGCGACAATTACGCAACTTGATCCAATTTATGTGGATATTCAGCACACCGGTAAAACTTCCGATTTGGTTCATTTGAATTCTCTCATGCAGTCTGAAAACATCGCCGTACAGCTGTTGTTCGATGAGCAATCTAACCAGGTTTACCAGCATGAAGGTGTTTTAAAGCTTTCAGAGGTTACCGTCGATCGCACCACCGGCTCTGTGGCCTTGCGTGCTGAGGTACCTAATCCCGAACGTTATTTGTTGCCAGGCATGTATGTGCGTACCAGCTTTAATGCGGGTAATACTCAAGCGGTGCTCGTGCCACAAAGCGCAACTCAACGTGGGCCAAATGGCAAACTGCAAGTATGGTTGGTTGGTGAAAATAATATTGTCGAAAAACGAGAGGTTGTTGCCGAATCGACCCGTGGCTCTGCTTGGGTGGTTACCGAAGGTTTAAAGACCGGTGATATGTTAATTACCGAAGGCTATCAAAAAGTACGTCCCGGTGAGCAGGTTTCTACGGTAATGGGGCATGTTGCGTCTGCCCAGGCTGCGGCTCAATAATTGAGTCGCTCAGTTTTTTAAATCATCGATTTAAAAACAGTACTTCTCTGAAGATTTGGGTGTTTAGTAGCGTTAACGAATATTAAGCGCGCCATTGAGCGATTGGTTTTGGCAAGTTAATGATTGAATTGCCGCCAAATTATCGACTCTTTTCTACACAGAACCTCCGATTAATTCATGACGGCGTTAATCAGAGGTTGTAAATATTTTTGATTTATTCACTGTAAAATTAATTTAAATGAAGATGCCCAAGGCATTCTTTTAAATGTTTTCACCGTTTTAATAGTGTTGTGATACAGAAATTTTTAGCGCAACTTAATGTTGTTGATAATTCTAGATCAATTTGAGTTTTTTCTTTATTTAGAGCAAAAATCTTCTTGTAACCTTGTAGAGATTTAACGGCTCGCAGTTTATTAAGCGTCCACTATTCGTACATCCGAGAATTCGTAATTTATGGCCCAGTTCTTTATTGATAGGCCTGTTTTTGCATGGGTTATAGCCATCATCACCATGCTAGCAGGCGCGTTATCTCTTCAGGTTTTGCCCATTCAACAATATCCCACCGTGGCGCCACCGACGGTAACTGTGAGCGCTCAATATCCCGGTGCTTCTGCCGCAACGGTTGAGAACGCGGTTACGCAAATTATCGAACAGCGTCTTACAGGTATCGATTATCTTCGATATTTTAATTCCGAAAGCTCCGATGGTGCGGCAACAATTACCCTAACATTTGAACCGGAAGCCGACCCCGATATTGCACAGGTACAAACCCAAAACAAAGTTCAAGCAGCGCTGAGCCAATTACCACAAGAGGTACAGGCGCTTGGTGTGACAGTAACCAAGTCGAATAATAATTTCTTAATTGTGGTGGGTTTATATTCCGAAGACGGATCTTATTCGCAATCCGATTTAGGCGATTTTGCCGTCGCTAATTTTAGAGACCCCTTAGCTCGAATTAATGGCGTTGGTGATATTCGTTTATTTGGCAATCAATACGCTATGCGAATTTGGGTAAATCCCGATAAGCTCTACAGTTATAATTTAACGCCTGCTGATGTTCAATTGGCCTTGCAAGCGCAAAATACCGATGTATCTGCCGGGCAATTGGGTGCATTGCCCGCACAACCCAATCAACAAATTAATGCCACAATTACCGCGCAATCTTTATTAACCAGCGAAGAAGATTTTCGCAATATCGTATTGCGTGTAAATACCGATGGTTCACAAGTTCGCCTTGGCGATGTTGCCAGAGTTGAAAAAGGCTCGGAATCGTATTCGGCCATTGTTCGCTATCGTCGCCAACCTGCCGTTGGTATGGGTATTTCGCTAGCCGCAGGTGCCAATGCTTTGGAAACTGCCGGAGCCATTAAAGCTCGTGTACAAGAATTATCATCTTTGTTACCCGAAGGTGTAAAAATTATTTATCCGCGTGATGCCACGCCGTTTATTCAGCTTTCTATCGAGTCTGTTGTACACACATTAATAGAAGCCGTTGTACTGGTATTTTTTGTAATGCTGCTGTTTTTACAGAATTTACGCGCAACCTTAATTCCTACCATTGCGGTGCCTGTGGTGTTGCTGGGTACTTTTGCAGTGTTGTTGGGTTTGGGTTTTTCAATCAACGTGTTAACCATGTTTGCCATGGTATTAGCTATTGGCCTTTTGGTTGACGACGCTATTGTTGTAGTAGAAAACGTTGAGCGACTCATGGAAGAAGAAGGCTTATCGCCAAAAGAAGCTACCAAAAAATCCATGGGACAAATTAGCGGTGCGCTTGTGGGTATTGCGGTTGTTCTATCAACGGTATTTATTCCCATGGCGTTTTTTAGCGGTTCTGCCGGTGCTATTTACCGGCAATTCTCGGTAACCATTGTAACCGCCATGATTTTATCGGTATTGGTGGCCATGATTTTGTCACCGTCTTTGTGTGCGACCTTTCTTAAAGCCAAAAAGCACGTCAGTGAAGAAGACCAAACAGGTTTTGTCGGTTGGTTTAATCGCGGATTTAATCGCATACGCGATAAATATCAAAGTTCTGCGCTGTATTTAGCCAATAAACGTGCGCGCTCGGTAGTTGTTTATTTAATTTTGATTGTGGGTCTTGGTGGTATTTTTAGTCAGTTGCCCGGTTCGTTTATTCCTAACGAAGATCAGGGTTTGATGTACATGACCATTAATACACCGCCTGGTGCCAGCGCGGAAAGAACCCTAGAGACGGCCAAAAAAGTAGAAGATTATTTCTTAAATGAGCACGGCGATATTGTTGAACACATGTTTACCGTTGTTGGTTTTAGCTTCTCTGGTAATGCACAAAATGCGGCATTAGGATTTATTGGTCTGGTCGATTGGGATCAGCGTGAGGGCGATGACCAAACTATTTTTGCGGTCAATGCCGGCGCGCAAAAAGCTTTAGCCTCAATTAAAGATGCTTCGGTATTTACCTTCACTCCGCCGCCAATTCGTGAATTGGGTAACGCCTCTGGTTTTAGTTTACAACTTATTGATCGGGCAGGTCTTGGGCATGAAGCGTTAATGGCCGCACAAGGTGAGGTTTTACGTAAAGCATCTGCGAGCCCCAAATTAATAGGCGTGCGCCCGAACGGATTGCAGGATGTACCTCAGTACAAAATTAATTTGGATAACGAAAAAGCTTCGGCGTTAGGATTATCCATCGCCGATATTAATCGCAATTTACAAATTGCTTGGGGCTCAAGTTACGTCAACGATTTTATTGACCAGGGTCGTATTAAGCGCGTGTACGTGCAAGCCGACTCGGCCTACCGTATGAGTCCCGAAGATTTACAAAAATGGTACGTTCGTAACGCCAACGGTGAAATGGTTTCGTTCAGTGCATTTTCCAGTTCCCAATGGACTTACGGTTCGCCTAAGTTGGAGCGATTTAACGGAAATGCGTCGGTAAATATTTTGGGCGCTCCTGCTCCCGGCATAAGTTCTGGCGAAGCCATGGATGAAATAACTCGTATTATTGCCGAGCTGCCCGAGGGCTTTGGCCTAGAATGGTATGGAATTTCTTATGAAGAGCGCCAAACCGGTGACCAGGCAACCTATTTGTATGTTCTTTCAATTCTTATTGTATTCTTGGCTTTAGCGGCACTTTATGAAAGCTGGGCTGTACCCTTCGCGGTTATGTTGGTTGTACCCTTAGGTGTTTTAGGTGCAGTGGCTGCGGCGTATATTTTTGGGCTACCCAACGATGTATTCCTACAAGTTGCTCTGTTAACAACAGTTGGATTAGCCGCTAAAAATGCAATTTTAATCGTTGAGTTTGCTAAAGAATTGCAAGAACAGGGTGTTGATTTATTGGAAGCTGTGGCTATTTCTGCAAAACAACGTTTCCGCCCAATTATTATGACGTCCATTGCTTTTACCATGGGCGTTGTGCCATTAGCTATTTCAAGCGGCGCAGGTTCGGTGAGCCAAAACGCCATTGGTATTGCCGTAATCGGTGGTATGGTGGGAGCTACCTGTATTGCAATATTGTTTGTACCTTTGTTTTATGTTTTGGTGAATTTAGTCGCCGGAAAAATAAAAAGAACTGCCGCGTAAATATCAACGCACTTAACGTAAAGCAGTTGTGACTAAAGTAAGAATCGTAAAAATTCTTCAAGATAATAAGTGTTGGCGGCGCAGATTAATTTCGAGTTAATTAGCGCCTGCTAATGATATTGCAGACTATTTGTTTTGGCTTTTACTGAATATCGATTAAGCTACAAATTTATCTAAGTTAATAAGAGGAAATTCTGATTCACTCAGAGTTTCCCCGACACAAGGATGTGTCGTCAATTTCAAGAACGGTAGGTCATTGAAATTGTATAGAAATTGGGAATCGCATTGTCAATTTCTGTTCTCTGATTAAATCATGGACGAGTTAAACGGAGGTTTTTAGAGTTTTTGTAGACGTATTCGATAATAATAAGAGTGTTAAACATGAAGTGCCCAAAGTGTGGATATCAAAGACAGGCCAGTGATACGCATGTGCATGAAGGCATTTGTCCGAACTGTTCGATTGCCTATAAAAAATGGCATATTCACGATAAGCCGCAAAAAAACGCATTCATAAATCACGCAGGCATTAATACTAGCGATGATTACGAATCTACCGATCTCACTCAAGAGCAGCAAGCTGGCCTCGGGAAGCAATTCTACGAGGCTTTTTTTTCGGTTCCTGAGCGGGTAACAACCGTTGGTTTTTATGCACGTCTAATATTGTTTGCTGTTTTCATGCTCTGGGGCGGTTACTTTATTCTTGGTGGTATAGACTGGTCACGAATAGGCGGTTCTTTTTTACATAATGTTATTCTGCCTTTTCATGAATTTGGCCATGTGTTTTTCGCTCCTTTTGGCCGATTTATGGCAATTCTGGGTGGTAGCCTGTTTCAGGTGATGATGCCGCTGGGTTTGCTACTGGTTTTCTCGATTAAATACAAAGACAATTTTGCCGCTGCTATAATGTTATGGTGGAGTGGTCAAAGTTTTATTGATATTTCCCCGTATATTTTAGATGCCCGATATCGTTCATTACCGCTAGTCGGTGGCAGGGGTGAAAGTAGCCACGATTGGGGTAATTTACTCACCATGACAAATAACCTACAAAATACCGAATTTATTGCCGGTTTCGCGTTTGTAATTGGAACTCTATTGATTATTTTATCGGGTATTTGGGGCGCTCTTTTGTTGTATAAAATGAAGCAAAATATCAACGATATTTAATGGCTAGGAATGCCTGTTAGTGGATTTGATTCCGAAATCTCACGAACTACAAAATCAATACCATTAATAACGTCACCGTTACCTTCAATATTAACGTTAATGGTATTACCAATCTTTGACTTATGAGCGATTGCAAATTTAGCAAGCTTTTCAGTATTAACCGATAGCTCATAACTGCCAGGTGGTAATTTATCGAACAGATAAAAACCATCGTAGGAGGTCTTGCTCTTTCTGATAATGGTTTTATCAATATTGTTTAACTCTAGTTCAATACCATTTAACGGCTTTAAATCACCATTATTCACAATAAAAATTGAACCATCGATCTCGCCGCTTTCAATAATAGGAACCTCAATGCTGATTGATCGCCCAGCACGGCCAATATAATGAAGATCGGGTTGTATGCTTATCCAAAACGGATCATCCAAACCTTTTTCTGAGACTCGTACATCCACTGGTTCGTTGTGAGAAATATTGTCGTAAAAACCCAAACCCTCTTCGTTGGTTCTTATTATTCTCTCGTTAATGGCGAGGCCAAAATTGGGAATTATTTCTTCGTTGTCATCACGTGTGCCATTGTTGTTGGTATCCAAAAATCCCAGAAATTCGATGGTGCTAGCGTCATCTTGCTGGTTTGAAGCTACTCGCCAATGCTTATTGAGTTGCGAATGAGTCAAGGCAAAACTAATACTCAGTTCCGCGGATAATCCTTGTGGTGATCTGTTGAAATCTAACCCGAATAGATATTTTTTGTGTTTATAGTTAAAACTCAGGGAGTGCCGCGTTGTAGATTTATCTGAAAATTGCCATTGGCTTCTGGAGGTTAGATTCCAATTGTTGGCAAGTTGGTAACGACTGGATATGGATAAATTATTTACCTTATCAAGTGCAATACCGTCGTAACCCAAATTGGTTGACAATGAAACCTTGTTCAACCGGAACCGGCCGAGTAGATTCCCAGATATAAAATTATCGTTCAGTAAATTCGCCGATAAATTATTCGTTAACGAGATTCTCGGTGATCCATAAGAAAGACCGTAAGATAATAACCGTGACTGACTAGAGGATTCGATATTTCGAAATTGAATTGTCTGATTTAGAGTTCTTCCCGAAAACCGTTTTAGAATTCCGTTTAACCTGATCGAAGAATCAGAACCGTTTAGCTCTGATTTAGTTTGAGGCGCATCATCGGTTGGCTCGCTTGTGTCTGTTTCAAAGGGTATAAATTTATTCGAATTACTCCAATTCCAATCTAAAGAATAACTGCCTATTTTCCCTTGCCAATTTACAAATGATTGAGAGCCGCCTGTTAAATCGGTTGTTGAGCTGAAGTTATAATTGCCGGTGTTATCGTTTTTTTGTAGTGAATAGGTAAAATACGAAGTATCTTTACCCTTAAGAAAATGCCATTGACTGAATTCTTTGTCACTGTGTGTGTATTGTAAAAATAGATCGGAGCGTAACGCAGAAGTATTTCCGGCGCTATCAAGCTCGTTGTTTAAGTCATTAAAGGTAGATTCTCCAATTTTCTGAACAAACAGTTCGTATTGCCAAAAACCGGGTTTATACCAGTTTTGGTTCGGGTTTTTTCTAACCGTTTCTGTTCTTTGCTGTCCTTGCGGGCCGTATAACTCAATTCGATATTCGTTATTTCCAAAATTTACCGGCACATCGGTAAATAGATATTGATTGTTGGCAGCAATTTTTTGAGCCGATATTAACGTATTATTTAGATAAAGCTCTGCGTCCCAGCCTGCGTCTGCATCGCCACGCAAGGTGAATGTCGAAAATGTGTTGGTGATAAAGGCGGGTGTGTTGGAAAGTCTAACACCAAAACCATCAGTCGTTGGTAGAGATTGACTAAAATTGTTGCTAATAATGTCGCCGATATTTAGATTTATTTTATTGTTGTTAATGTTGAATTGTTTTTGAAATTCTACTTTACTGTTTTGTATCTTTCCGGCGCTGTCTAAGTTTGCATTAAAAATGTAGGTGTGTTTTAAAAACTCACCCGATAAATTGATTGTATAATTGGCTTGTGAGCCACCATTCTCGCTAAATAGTGATATATCTCTTGCCGATGCGTTTATTTTGGGTGTATTTAGCCATTGATAGCTGCTCACTTGATAATTAGCGGTTTCTGCTTGGTTGAAACTACTCACTTTTAAGCGCTGTTTTTCACGTGCCAGTGAATTTTGCAGAGGCAAATTAACGAGGCTGTGTAAAACTACTTCAAGTTTGGATGGATCGTAGTTATGTTCGATCGGAAACCATTGGTCAAGCAGATCTAGTCTTACATAATAGTCGTCGTAATGTAATTCGAGTCCAGATTTTATGGGCGTAATTTTTCCTGATAAAACAACTCGTGCTTCTGTTTTAGTGTCTAAATAGAATGTATTGTTCTCATTTATATACCAACCTTCGGCAGTTTGTTGCTCATAATTAATAGTAATCGGAAAATCCAGGGCCGTTAAATATTCCGCCAAGGGAATCCAAAGGCCATCGTTACTATGATAGGCGAGTATACTGGTGTATAAAGGAATTCTGTCCAGTTTTAAATTAACAATGACGGTTTCGTCTTGTGATCTCTCGACTTCTGAGAAGGATAGTGCGTGCTGTGCGAATATTATTAGTATTACAGACGTTAGCGTTCTATATAAATAATGCTTTGAAGATTTCACATCCATGTGTAAATTATTATAGGGTTAATGACGACTGTGAAAGAATTTCTTTGTTGCCGTTTTTGTCTTTGTAGAAAGTTATATTGACGGTGCCTTTTTCTAATCTCATGTTATCAGGGATTTCTAAAGGAACTTTGGTTACACGAGATGGATTAGGTACATAAACAACATATTCTTTAATTTTACCGAGAAGATATTGTTCATTGCTGTTTTCAGGTGTAAATGTTACGTCTAAATCTGCATAGATTGATCGGTTGCCGGTGCGGGTTAATAAAAATTCTAATTGAGGTTCTTGTGTTTCTGAGTTTTCAGAAGCATTTAGTTTAACGTCGGTGATATTGTATTCGGCTTGTAAAGTTTCTTCGTTGCCGTGTCTGATGATGACCGGTATGGCCACTCTAAAAATAGCGCTAACTTGAAATGCCACTTCTTTATCTTTTAATTTCTGCACGCTTTCAATATCTACTGCGTTTGCGCTGTTATCTGGCACTGCGTACATTAAAAGATGTGACCGATATTCACCCACGGCCAAATTAGAAGGCTTACTGGCAATTAATCGTATGGTTTGCGATTCACCCGGTTCTATGGTGACTTGTCTTGGTGAATAGCGAACCATATTACTAGAAAATTGTTGTCCTTCTTGGGGAGTTTCTATTTCGGTAAAACCACCGTATTGATCCATTGCCATTTCAATAAATTCAATACGATAGGTTGCTGTTTTTTCACCCCTGTTAACCAAATTTAAAACCTTGGCTCGGTCTCTGTCTTCAAAAATAACACGTGTTGGCGTTACGGTAAGATCGCCCAGAGCAAAAGTTTTTGAAGAGAAAAAGACCGTTATAAAAATTGATATTATTAGTGCAAAATAAGTCTTCATATAAATAAAATCCTTTTAAAAGAGCGCCTACATCAGGCGCTCAAGTTTTAAATTTCTAGATTAGAATGTAGCTTGTAAGACTTAATTGTAAGCTACGGTCATTTGATATTGACCTGAGTAAATGCCCGCTGGCTGGTTTGCGTTTACCACTAGTCTTGCACCGACTAAAACAGTTCTTTCGCCTGAGCCGTCCAATGCGGTTTGGTCAACAGTGCCGGAGCGGAAATTGGTGTTAAAGTTGTCGACTCGCATGGTGTTTTCACCGTCAGCAGTAGAAATATTTATAGAGGTTGGAAATGTGATAGAAAATGGAGCATTGGGAACGCCCGTAACACTCCATTCTGCTGGTGTACCGGCGACAGTCTGTAAAATATTAGATCGAGTATTGGTTCCATTCGGAGCAACACTCAAACTACCCGTGCGACCAAACGGCAATATTACGCCAAAGTCGATACCGGTAACTTGAGTTAAGGTAATATCTTCAAATTGAATTTCTGCTGTGGCGTCCCCAAGATTTGTTGCTTGTTGAGCGTTTACAGCAACCACTGTAGATGCCATTAGTAAACCGGCTGCAAGTTTTGAAAGTGTACTTTTCATGTAAAATATCTCCATTATTTAATGTTGATTATTTTTTTGCCCTAAATTTAAGGTGTAAAAAACCCTGCCTCTAAGAGCATAAAAATAGAATTTATTGAGCTGGTAAAGAGGTTGGTAATTGTGATTTGTGTAACAGTTCTTTACGAGAAAAAATGTTACTTCATGAATTTTAAAAAAACTAGAAATAATTTCGTGGTTGTTTTTTTGAATTTTATTTTTCAACGGGTTTGTTGATATTAACAATTGGCGTTTGCGAAATAATTGGATATTTTTTTGTTGGTTGGTGAGATTTTTTTAATTTCTGAAAAAAGATAATTAAGACGACATTTTTTTCGCGTAATGTATCTTTTTGTCATTTTAATGCGCATGGCGGTGATTGGGTTATCGATTTTATAAAATTTTCTGCGGTTTTGTTTTTGTAAAATCAATTAAGACAGTCTTTTAATTTGCTGCATTATTATTTTGTTTTCATTAATGCAGTGTTTCAGGTCGTTTAGTTTTGTATGTGCTTGGTTTTAAATGAGGGAAATTATTTTGGTTTTTATAAAAATAAAATATAAACAAAATCTTATATTTTCTGCGTTTAAATAGATTTGAGCGGCTTTTTATAGGTTTAAGTGGGTTTGTGCTTTGCTGCGTGAGGAAGTTAAATGGATTTTACCTTTATGTGGGTTTCTGAAGAATTCGTTTTTAATTGCGTAAAATACTATAGGAGCCTCTGGTTAGTTCCTTTCTGATTTAATCAAAGAGCAGAAATTAAGAGAGCAATTTCCAATTTCTACACAATTTTAATCAATTACCGTTCTTGAAGTAGACGACACATTTGTTGTGTCTCAGGAAGTTCTCGGTTAATCAGAGTATGTTACAGACTGTAGGCATAAAATTAAGTTTTTTTATAATCCGAATGATTAGTGTGTTGCTAAAATTTTTAACGCATTTTTATCGGTTTTAAGGTTTGGATTGATTGAAGTTTCTTGTGTTTGGTTTAAATAAACCTTAATAGATTGATGGGTCTTTTTATGCGTCCTCTATGATACCTATTTTAAGGTTAGTTAATTTTATTTATTTGATGAGCGGTTATTTTACTTATTTCTTATGATTGTCTTTTTTTTGAAATCTATAGCAAATTGCTATTTATAAAATTTACATAGGTCGAACGAGATTTTTAATTACTTATGTGAATGTTTGAAGTATTCTTCGGATAATCTAATATATAAAATAATAAAAAATCCGGTCTGCCAATGCACCACTTTATGAATAATCTTCCGTTTATAAAGAATGAAGTGTTTCAATCAGTTTGTCGCTTTCTAATACACCTATTATTGTTGGTGTTTTGTTTTAATACTTATTTGAAGGCAGAGTCTTTTTTAGCTGACGCTCCGTTAATCTTTGAAAATTTTTCCAGTCAAAATCTCTATCATTCCGAGGGAATGGGTTTTTACGTCGATAATTTAGGTCGCAAGCTTTACGCAAGAAAAGGAGTTTTAGTAAAAGTAGAAAAAGACTTCGACTTAAGTCTTATTGAGCAGCTTATAAATGATGTTGAGTCGCTCGACGTTATCTATAAAGGTTTTGATTTTAATTATGTGAGAATTGAGCTCGGAGAAAATGCATTTCTAATCCAGTCTATTGCCGCATTACAAGCCAGTGGCGATTTTCTTCTTGTTCAGCCAGATATTCTGCAAATCTCGGGTGTGTCGAATTTAAATCGCGAGTTTACGGTTTCGTCCACCAATGCTCTTAACGGCGGCTCTAAATTATCACAACACGGTGATCATGCTGATGATGAGCACAATCATTCTAATCGACGAAATTATACGGGTATTATTGATCCGGCTCTTCTTAATGTTGTGAATAGACCTTATCAATCTTATGTCGAAAAAATAGGGATACCTAATATTTGGAAATCTACATTAGGAAAGGGTGTTAAGGTCGCGATTATCGATGACGGTTTCGATTTAAGCCATTCTGGGTTAGGCATTAGTGGTGCAATAAGTACTTTTGATGTTGATAAAGGCAAATTAATGCAGTTGCCAAGATCGTTAGGCGATCAACACGGAACCAAATTAACGGGAATTATATTTTCGAAACACTCTAAATCTGGCTTAAAAGGAATTGCACCAGAAGCGGATTTTATTGGTATTCGGAGTTCTTATGCGTGGACATCTCATACTTTATTAGCTCTTGAAGCCGCTAAATCAGCAGGAGCTGATGTTGTAAATTGCAGTTGGCGCTCCCCTTGGTTATTAGAACCGATAAAAGATGCCGTGGAGGATTTCACTCGTTACGGTCGAGAAGGTAAGGGGGCATTGGTTGTATTTGCGGCTGGTAATCAGGGCGAGGAAATTTTGCCAAACAGTGCCGAGGGCGCGATTGAATCTGCCTTTGTGGTTGGTGCTCATAATTTACGCTGGCAGAAACTTCATAAAAGCAATTATGGCAAAACGGTAGATGCTAACAGTTTTGGTATGCGTGTTGCGACTACGGGTGTTAATAATCAATACGGGAATTTGTCCGGTACTTCTTTATCGGCTGCTATTGTTTCTGGTCTTAGTGCGTTATTGATTGCACAAAATCCTAATTTAACTGGTGAAGAAGTACAAAATCAGCTGCTACAAATTTTGTCAGATCCCACTTTAGCGACTAATTTATAACATTAGATAATGTGCGTTTTATATTAGCGTGGTTTTATCTAATGGATGCACTAATAGGACCTTATGATTTTAGAAACTCCTGATTTTAGAAACTTCTGATTTTAGAAACTTCTGATTTTAGAAACTTCTGATTTTAGAAACTTCTGATTTTAGAAACTTCTGATTTTAGGAATTTCTAATTTTAGAAGCTTCTCATTGTTTTCTACGTCATTTAATTAGAAAGCAAACGTTGAGGTTTCCAATTTCACACGATTTCGATCAATTATTTTTTTGAAATTGGTGGCATATCCTTCGGTCGTAGAATGCTCTGGGTTAATCCGAGTTTTCAAAACCTATTAGTGCTTGCTCAAAAGAGCGTAATTACGCATATAGATGGTGGAGCGGCAAGATCCCACGATGCCAGAAGAGATTAAATCCACACAAGAAAACTTGGATGATATTTATCGTTACCTTGATTTCAATTGTGAATACTCCAGTAATATCCCTCAAATTTTAAAAGCACTGAATATTTCTTTAGCGTTTACCTCTTATCAAGCTGGGCGTTTGATGTTGGTACGTACCGACGGCGAGCGTTTAGATATTAACTACAAAAGTTTTTCTCGGCCAATGGGTTTATGTGCTAGCCCCCAAGGCATTACTTTGGGGGTTTTTTCCCAGGTCATTAATTTTAGTCGAGTAGACGGCTTGGTGGCTAAACTCAAAGAACCATTACAGCCTATAGAAGACGATATTACCGCGCCGCGATTAAATAAAAACTCGCAGGAACCCAATGATGAGCTATTGTCTTTAAATGCAGATCTTGTAATTGACCGTGGTGAGTTATCGGAAGAAGAGCGGGTTGTACGCGAGAAAGATTTAAAAGATTTTAATGACTATCGTCAAAGTTTGTATGAACCGGCCGATGACAGAGTGGATTCTTGTTTTATTACACGTTCCAGTCATTTTACCGGCATGATTAATTTGCACGATATTGAGTGGGGCGATGAAGGCCTTTGGGTGGTTAATTCCAGTTTTTCTTGCTTGTGCACACTTGATCCCGATTACAGTTTTGTACCGCGTTGGAAGCCTTTTTTTATTTCTGAATTAGTGCCTGAAGATCGATGCCATTTAAACGGTATGACATTAAAAGACGGTAAACCGGCCTACGTAACAACTTTTTCAAGTTACGACGAGTTGGGCAAATGGCGGCAAGAAAAAACCCATAACGGTACGTTAATGGATGTCGAAAAAAACGAGATTATTTTGGATCAATTAGTAATGCCGCATTCACCGCGTTGGTATCAAGACAAGGTGTATTTTTGTCACTCCGGTGAAGGCACGTTAGAGTCGTTTGATCCGAGTACCGGTAAACATAATGTTGTGGCTGAACTGCATGGATTTACCCGCGGTATGGATTTTTATGGGCCTATTGCCTTTGTGGGTAGCTCCAAATTGCGTGAAGGTACATTGTTGCAGTACGAGGGTTTGGAAAAAAAACTCGGTGAAACTCACTCGGGTATTTGGCTCGTCAATCTTAATGATGGCTCCATCATTGGACATATTTTATTTACCGGTAATGTCGATCAAATTTATGACGTGGCGGTAATTGCAAACAGTAATTTCCCTGAATTATTAGAACCAACTCATCCTCGGATGAGAAATCATTTTTGTATTCCCTAAAATAATTTAACACCTTAGAGTTTGGAATATGGATACAGTAAATCATCGTATGCCGGGACGTAAAACCGGTTTACGGGTTGCCGTAAAAGCTGCGTTGCCTTTATTGGCTGTATTAGGTGGTGGTATTTTTGCCTCCAGTCGAGCTACTAGCTCGATAAATCAATCGGTGAGCCGACGTACACAGAGGGCGGCGGTCATAGTCGCTGATACCGATAAAGATGATTCTTTAAAATATATTAATACGTCTGAGCTTACCGAACTCGACGTTGAATTATCGGAAAATAATATAGAAAAAAATAATACGTCAAATTATTTAAATGCCCATGTTCAGAAAAAGCGTTCCGCCTTTGGTGCATTTAACGGCGCGTTTGATTCTTCAAAAGATAAACAATCACTAAAACCTTCCGTTACTGTTGTTGATTATTCGGCGCTCGATTTTTTAAAATTAAGCGGTTTATTAACCACGGAAGGCACCTCGGTAGAGGTAGCGCAAACTTCGGGCGATTTATTGGCGAATCAAGGCAGACGGGCTTTTTCACACAGTCTTGCCTCGACCTTTAATATTTTCTTCTCCGAAGCCTGTGATGGCGATCCCTACAATTTATTCCAGTTTAACCGTGCTGGAAGTACCTGTGCGGCTATGCGGCCGAATCCTCCGGGTGGTTTCGTTACCGGTTCTAATCTTACGCAGTGTCAGGTTTTACATGAAGCCTGTGGCGTTGGCCCCCATGCCACACCTTTTCCAGAGATTAATTTGCTGGGTAATGGCTTTTCTATCGCAAGTGGTGATACCACGCCATCAACCACCGATGGCACCGACTTTGGTACCGTAGCTGTAGGTAGCGGTCCCGTTGTTGGTACTTTCTCTGTGCAAAACTTAGGAACCGGCCCATTGGATTTAACCGGCTCGCCCAACGTTGTGCGTGTTTCGGGATCGACCTTATTTACTGTGTCGTCGCAACCGAGTTCCGATCCAGTCACAGCATCGGGATCGTCCAGTTTTCAAATTAGTTTTGATTCATCCGTTGCCGGCAGTGTTTCAGCGGTATTTTCAATCGCGAACGACGACTCCGATGAAAACCCTTATACGTTCACAGTCAGCGCTAATGCTGTCTCGATTCCGACCATTACTTCGGCTATCTACAATCACGCATCGGGAACCTTAACGGTAACGGGTACCGATTTTGTTGCTAATGGTGGCGGTGCGGATGTTGATGTTTCAACGCTAACTCTTCTGGGTGAAGGCAGCGTAACTCGCACATTAACAACGTCGTCTGATGTGGAGATTGATTCGGCCACGCAATTTACCGTCACACTAAGCGGTGAAGACTTGTACGTTGCTAACGGTTTATTCAATGCTAACGGAGCCTCATCCGATGGCTTAACTACCTACAATTTAGCCGCCGCCGACGACTTTATTACCGGCGTTACGTTTGGAGATTCCTCAGACGCTACCAGTGCAATTACGGTTAACAATTACGCGACACCGACCATTACTTCTGCAACTTATAACGCCAGCACAGGTGTGTTAACGGTTACCGCAACCCGATTGCCTCGCCAACCGGGTGCGAGTAACGATATTGATGTTTCGGCCTTATCGATTACCGGTGAAAGTGGTGCCAGCTACACGCTGACCAGTACCGATGTTGAAATTACCTCTGATACCGTATTTACCGTTAATTTAAGTACTACCGATTTGTTAAACGTCAACGGTTTGCTCAACGCTAACGGCACAACTTCTGGTGGCGGCACAACCTACAATTTAGCGGCCGCAGACAACTGGGCGTCGGGGGCTGCAAACAGTGTTGATATTGCAGATTCAACCGGTAATGGCATCACCGTTAGCGCCGTTGCCGCCCCAACCGTGACATCCGCGACCTATAATGCGAGTTCCGGTGCTTTGGTCATTACCGGTACCAATTTTGTGAAGTTCCCCGGTGCCGCCAACGATTTAGACGTTTCACTCTTAACGCTTACCGGTGATGGTAATAACACCTATACATTGACCAGTACCGATGTGGAGATTTCGTCACGAACCACCGCAGCACTGTTATTGAATGCCACGGATCGTATTTCTGTGGGTGGTCTTCTTAATGCCAACGGCACAACTTCTGATGACGGTACGACCTACAATCTAGCCGCCGCCGACAACTGGTTACCAGCCGTTGCTGCGGCTACCGATATCAGCGATGTTGCAGGAAACCCGGCAACGGTTGCTGGAGTAGCTGCTCCCACAATCAGTTCGGCGACCTACGATGCAACCAGCGGTGTGTTGGTGGTTACGGGTACCAATTTTGTGCGAGAAGTTGGTGCTTCTAACGATATTGATGTGTCGCTACTAACCGTTACCGGTGAAGCAGGCGCAACACGCACGCTAACCAGTACCGATGTGGAAATCACTTCTGCAACCAGTTTTACGGCAACGGTAAATACCGCCGATCGAATGGCTTTAGCAGCCATAGTCAACGCCGATGGCACCACATCGAACGATGCAACGACCTACAATTTGGCCGCCGCCGATAATTGGATGCCCGGTGCTGCCGCGAGCGTCAACATAGCCGATTTGATCAATGGTATTACCGCCAGTAATACCGCCGATGTGATTCCACCGGTTGTGCAATCGGTTACCGGACCTGCCAATGCAACCTATGCCGTTGGCGCCAACCTTGATTTCACGGTGACCTTCGATGAGGCCGTGACCGTGAATACCACAGGCGGCACGCCAAGAATTGCGCTAACGCTAGGCGCCATTCAGGTATTCGCGAACTATTTATCAGGTTCGGGCACTACGGCTATTGTTTTCCGATACACCATTGTTGTCGACGATCTCGACACCGACGGAGTGACTTTGGCGGCTGTGTTTGATGCCAACGGCGGGACGATACAAGACGCCGCCGGTAATAATGCCACCACAACACTCAACAACGTTGCTAACCTTGCTGCGGTGCTGGTGGATGCAGCCGGTCCGATCCTTTCCAGTAGCGCGCCCGCTGATAACGCGAGCGGTGTTGCTTACAACACTAATCTGGTGTTGACCTTTAATGAAGCAATTACCCCACTCAGTAATGCTTCGAACAACATCCGTTTGTTGGCGGCTAGTGATGACTCACTCATTGCTGCGGTTGCTGCCGATTCTGGTGCGGTTTCGATCAGTACCAACCAAGTAACCGTGACGTTACCCGTTACCTTGTTGAGTAACACCAATTACTACGTGCAAATTCAGGCGACAGCCTTTAGCGACGGCCTAGGTAATGGTTTTGCCGGTATCAGCGATACGACATCGCTCAATTTTACTACCGGCAATGAGCAGATCACGGCGCTGGCCGATGTGACTCAAACCGACGAAGACACGGCGGTACAGATTAATGTACTGAGCAATGATGCCGACGTTGATGGCTCGGTGGATGTGACTACCGTCAGTGTGGCTTCGTCTCCAAGTAACGGCAGTACCAGTGTTGATCCTGTTACTGGTGTTATTACTTACACGCCGAGTGCTGATTTCAATGGTAGCGATTCGTTCACCTATACCGTAGAAGATAACGGCGGTTTGGCCTCTAATGCGGCGACAGTAACCATTACCGTCAACCCGATAAACGATGCGCCAAGAACCACCGCCGATAACGCCAGCACCAACGAAGATACTGCGGTGGCTATTTCGGTACTTGATAACGACGCCGATATAGACGGCAGTATCAATCCCGCCAGTGTGACTACGGTCTCTGGGCCAAGCAATGGTTCTACGTCTGTAAATACCGGTACTGGAGTCATTACTTACACACCTAACGCTAATTTTAACGGCAGTGATACCTTCACTTATACCGTTGAAGACAACACCATGCTGATTTCGCAGGCAGCTACCGTCACTGTTTCGGTGACATCCGTTAATGATAATCCTGTGGCATTGGCTGATTTAGCGACAACTGCGGAGGACAATGCTACCAGTATTGATGTTGCGACTAACGATAGCGACGTTGATGTTGGGGATAGTCTTGATATTAACTCGATCACTATTGTTACTCAGCCAAGCTTCGGTACCGCTACTGCCAATGGTGGTTTGGTAGACTACTCGCCTGCCGCTAACTTTAACGGTACCGACAGTTTTACCTACACCATCAACGACTCTTTTGGAGCCAGCTCGAATTCGGCGACGGTTACCGTTAATGTTACCGGGGTTAATGATTTACCAACCGCCAGTAATGATGTCGCGACCGTTGACGAAGACGACTTCGTAAGGATTGATGTCTTAGCGAATGATAGCGATATCGATGGCACTCTAGATTTGACGTCAACCTCGGTACAAATTGATCCAACCAATGGGTCGGCGGTTGTCGATTCGGTTACCGGCGAAATAGTCTACACGCCGGCGGCTAACTTTAATGGCAGTGACAGTTTTACCTACACCGTTAGAGATAATGATAACGGTACATCCAATGCAGGTACTGTATCGATCACCGTCAACAGTGTGAACGACGCGCCAACGGCGGTATCTGATGTTGCCTCACTAATGGAAGACTTAAGCTTCTCCATTAATGTTTTAGGTAATGATTCGGATATTGATGGCAGTATTGTTCCTAGTACGGTAGAAATAGTAACTGCCGCCACGAATGGCAGCACCTCTATTGATCCAATCACTGGGGCAATCATTTATACCCCAGATCAAAACTACTTTGGTAGCGACAGCTTTAGCTATCGGGTGCAAGACGACTTAGGCACGTTCTCCAGTCCTTCTTTGGTTACGTTGTCTGTCTCTGCAATAAATGATGCGCCAACCGTTAGTGCCGATAGCTTTATATTGGATGAAGACTCCATTGCCACATTGGATGTTCTTACCAATGACAGCGATATCGATGACTCCATAGACATTACCTCTATAGCAATTGAGTCGGCTCCCAGTAACGGTAGTATCTTGGATAACGGTGACGGCACGTTAATTTACATGCCCAATGCCGATTTCTTTGGCAGCGATAGCTTTAGTTATCGGGTGGCCGATGTTGCCGGCGACTTGTCGGAAGTGGCATTGGTAAGCTTGACCGTTAATCCCGTTAACGACGCACCAGCAATCGCAGGTTCACCTGCTACCTCTATCCCTCAAGCTCAAGCCTACAGTTTTGTACCGTCGTTATCTGACGTTGACGGAGATACGCTAACGGTTTCGGTGACCGGTTTGCCAACCTGGTTAACGCTCGATACCAGTACTGGTGAGCTGACCGGTAGCACCGACGTTACCGGTGATTACAACGGTATTGTCTTAACCGTAAGCGATGGCCAAACCACCACAGATCTCGCCACCTTTAACATTCAAGTATTGTTGGATACCGATCGCGACGGCGTTGCCAACGTTGACGATGCCGATGACGACAACGACGGTATTCCCGATGCGTACGAGGTGAATGTTGGTCTGAATCCGCTTGATCCAAATGATGCTACTGGTGATATCGACGGCGATACCCTAACCAATCTTCAGGAGTTCTTGGATGGCACCGATCCGCAAGATGCCACCGATTTTGTCGACGTGACTTCTCCGGTAGTAACACCGCCAGAAGATCTCGTGATTGATGCTACCGGTTTGTTTACCTCGGTAAGTGTGCGTCAGCTATTGGGCTTAAGTGCAGCCGCGACCGATACTGATGTTGAACAGGCTCTTAGTGAGTTGGCTACCGACAATGTAGATGGCGCGGGCTGCTGTAATACCACCATTCCCAGTTTGGTTGATGGCAGATTGCTGTTACCACCCGGACGCAATACCGTGCAATATCGCGCTGTTGACGGCCGCGGTAACGTGGGTACCGAGCTGCAAACCGTTAATGTGCGTCCGTTGGTTTCGATGACGCGAGACCAAATCAGTGTTGAAGGTGCAACGGCTCAGTTCTCGATCGTACTTAACGGCCAAGCACCGTTCTATCCGTTTACGGTACCCTTTGTGATTGATTCGGCGAGCACCGCATCCCTTGATGATCACGATCTAACCTCGGGCACCGTGACATTCACTTCAAGTAACGGTGTGGGTCAAACCACGCAAACCATTACCGTAAATCTTGCCGATGATGGATTGGGTGAAGGCGAAGAAACCTTGATTGTGCGCTTGGATGATCAAACCACCAACGCCCAAGACTTGGCGAACGGTTTTGATGAGGCCAATCCCGATATTTTCGATATCAACGCGGGCTCAAAAACCAACCATGTGTTGACCATTGTTGAGGGTAACGTGGCGCCGCAAGCACGACTCGTGGTTGCGCAATCGGGCAGCAACACCATTCAAATTACACCGACTGGGGGCGCGGCAACGGTTTCTGCCATTGCCACAGACGCCAACATTGGCGACAGTTTGAGCTTTGATTGGTCTGCCACCGACAGTCGTTTGAACGATACCGATGGCGATCTCACCAACGACGCCTTTGTGTTTGACCCCGCTAACCTCTCGGCTGGTAGTTATCTGGCTCAAGTGAGCGTAAGTGATGATCAAGGAGCCAGCCGCACGGCCAGACTCTACTTTGTGGTTGTGAGTCAGCTACCAACGTTATCGGCTAACGACGATACCGACGGTGACGGCGTTGACGACGAAACCGAAGGTGTGGCCGATAGCGACGACGATGGTATTCCAGAATACCTCGACAATATCACCGCAACCAACGTATTGCCTGAAATGGCCCTACAAACCGAATCCTTCTTACTAGAATGTGATCCGGGTGTGCGCTGTCGTCTTGGTCAATTCGCGTTGCTTAGCGGAGGTGGTGGCGCCAGTCTGTCGGATCAAGACATTTCCAACCAAACCGGTTTAACCGATGATCCGTTCTACGATAACGTTGGCGGTATATTCGACTTCGATATTCAAGACCTACCAATTGCCGGTCAAAGCGTGGCGATAGTTGTACCACAAATACAAGCCATTCCTGCGAACAGCGTTTATCGCAAATTCCAGGCAGGGCAGTGGGCAGACTTTGTCGAAGACGCCAATAACATCATTGAATCTGCACCGGGTGAACTAGGCTTCTGTCCGCCTCCGGGTGATGATGTTTGGGAGCCGGGATTAATCGAAGGTTACTTCTGTGTGCAGCTTACCATTGAAGATGGCGGCCCCAACGACGCCGACGGCCAAGCCAACAGCAGCGTGGAAGATCCGGGTGGTGTGGGTGTTAATGCTCGTGAATCTGCCACCGTTACCAGCAGCAGTGGCGGTTCGGGTAGCACACAGTGGTGGTGGCTACTGGCGATAATTGCCGTGCTTGGGGTACACCAGCGTAAGCGCTGGTTGCCTTTGGCGGTAATAGCGCTTGCGGCAATATCGTCTTCGACCCAAGCAGAAAACAGCTGGCGCGATAAAACCTACATCACCTTGGGTGTATACCAAGCCGATGGCAGCCAAAATCAAAATGAATTTGTTGAAGGATTAAATAACGCAGATATAGACGTTGTTATCAGTAAATACGACACCGAACGTACCGCCTGGCAAATTAACCTTGGCTACCAATATCAACAAAATCTTGCTGTAGAAATTAGCTATCTCGATTTAGGCGAAGCCGACGTTAATTTCACCTCGCTCAGCTTTTCTGAGGCAGAATTAGAAAATGCCTTAGAAAATAACTACCCAATTAGCGGCAAAGGCATAACTCTGGGTAATCGATTTAGCCACAACTTTAATAACCACTTTGGCGTATCGCTATTAGTTGGATTATTTTGGTGGGACGGAGAAATCGAAGCCCGTGGCGCCAACGTAGATACCGACCTAGACGGCGGCATTGATCCACTGTTTGGCCTCGCCGCTCATTACCACCTAAACAAACAATGGAGCCTGCAACTGCAAGCTCACCAAATTGTATTTGATGACCAACAAGTACATTTTTGGGGATTAGCAGGAAGCTATAAGTTTTAATCTTGCGAAAACCCAATTAATTTATGGAAGAATTAATTGGGTTTTAAAATAGCTCAGGGCTTCAGATAAAACTCGCGGTTTCAAGTAATAACTGCAATTTCATAACGCAGCGAGTAAATCAACTCGCTGTCCCATAAATAATTCATTAG
>NZ_BAAGIE010000010.1:0-57500 GCF_054658275.1 Sessilibacter sp. MAH3
TTATAGGCCATTTGTAGGTTCCTTTGTTTGGGGCAGTTTACCCTACAAGCTGGTACGAGATTATTAAACCACTACACCCCTATAGAAGATGACCAATAAAAGAACTTTTTAGGCCAAAATATTTTCCCTACTGTTATTGAGATTAATGTTTCGTTTTTCGTTACGAACACGATTAATACTGGCAACGCCACTATAAAGAAGGCTAACACCAGGAAGATAATCGCCAGCATTCCAATCACAATAAAAACTCATAAGGCTGCAAGCAAAGGCGAGCTTTATCGAGTCCAGTAGCACGTAGTGCTACGATTTTGGCTTGCTTTGTTATGCAATTACTAAAGTCTTGATAGATATTCATTCGCTCTTTTCTCCGCTAAAGCCAGCTCATCTTTTGTAGAACCGCCATTGTAGCAGTGCTTCATTGAAACATTTGGATAATAGAAAGCGCCTTTTAGATTTGGATGATGATCAGCTAAAGGTACTTTCCATTTCCTTTGGCTGTAATCATCGAACCAGCGACTTGCCTTAAAAATGCTCGGTTTATCAGTTACTCGCTGAAGTGAAACATCTTCTACCTCACAGCGTATTTTATATAACTCGAAATAGAAAACCATTGATTCAAAACCACGTCCTTTGAAAAGAACTTCATTATCAGCCCAATTTCCATCAGATGATTGGAAGGCAATATCAGTTCCTTTTGAATCAAATAGATAAATACCAACCCCCCAGGTGCCTACTATCCCGATCACCGCTAAAACCAATATCCATTTAAGTATTTTAATCATCGCTATTCTCATAACGCCCGCATTTGCGTCTGGTTTGGGGCGCTGCGGAAAACCAGTCCGACAGTAGCGCTTTGTTAGGTGATTGTAATTCTTCCATGAACATCCTTTACAGTACCGTATATGTCACCATTATCGCTAATAACTAGAGCTGAATCTTCCAACGGAACAGGCAGCTGAGATAAACCTTTTATAAACTGATTTATTTGTTGAGAGTTTTCTGAAAGCGCTGCTTCCCTGCAATAGACAACTAGTAATTGCGGCCCGAAATTACTCGCCAAGCGCCCTCTTAAAAACCCACAATAGTCTGGTTCATCGTCTAGGATATGGTGAAACCCCTTAGGTGTGTTCTTTCTGTGAGCATCTTTAGCGTCAAATAAAGTTCCATCAGGATATATCCAGAATACAAAATCTGGGGAATGATGAGTAAATTCTTTTATTGCCTTTCTCCGACCTTTAAATCTCTTCGATAAAAAATGAAAGACTTCACTTGCTGCTTCTCTTTCAATTGACCCTACTGTGATCATAATTCCTCGTGGCAACTAACGTACAAATAAGTGGTGAAAACATGGCAGCTATAATTGGAGCGAAGCAACACAGCCTTCATATTTGTGTCCCAGCGAGCCCGCGAGCGACTTTAGGAACCTCTGATTAACTCATCCATGATTTAATCAGAGGTTCCTATATTTTTTGTTAGTTATTATGCTACCACGAAGAAAGAATAAACAAACAACCACAATATTTGAAAACCATAGCTTATGCGTTGATGAACACCCGGCACGGTTTCGGCTTTGAATGCTAGTTTAAGTCTGTAGGCAAAATAGAAACAACCTATGATACAAGCTAAGGAAAAAAGCCTGAGCGGTAATGAGTAGTAACTAGAAAAAATAACGATGGCCGGGGCAATGATGAGCGAGAGGAGCATAAACATTCCCGACCAAGAATGTATTAAACAGCTACGGGAAGGATTTTTTGTATAAGGGTCGGCGTCCATTGGGAAATAGCCGCAAATCCATGTACATAAGCCGTGAATTATTATCATTAGGCCAATTATTATCGTTGGCAAATGATCTGAAAAGTTAGCAACTAGATAATATCCAAAAAGAACAAACAAGGTTCCGAGTGGATAGTTGTTTATAAGAGGCGGAAGCTTTTGCGTTGGGCTGCCGAAAGCGCCCAGCTCACTGCAAAATTGCTTGGAATGGCTGAATTTTGGATAGAAAAGCGAAGCGACGTAAATGCCAACTACAATCCAAACTGACGCAATTATTCCTGTGTATTGAAACAAATTATCCATGCTTGAATCCTAATTGAGAACTAACGCCAGTAGCACCGGATCTAAAAGCCGAAGGCTTTTGGGGTCCGGTACCTACTTTTGTTACATTTACTTGGCACTGATATTTTTATATTTATTTTCTAAATGGGACTGAGATTTGGAGCTAACTGAAGCAGCCGACTTTGATTCGACTCGATCATTTTTAACAATGAAGCCGACGTTTGAGTTATATCTAATTGTTTCCTTGACAGTGGTTTTAGCTTTTCGGGTGCTGTGGTCTGAAGCAGAAACTCCTTTATGGATAGCTGTGTAGGACCGTCCATGATCACTTTTCACTATGAACTTACCTGTGGTCGAGTCTCGTTTCACATACCTGCCGGATTTTGGATTTTTCATTGCTGTCCTCCAGAATTTAGTAACAGATTTAGGGGGCTTGTCCTTGAAGAATAAACTATCTCTGGACCTTTATCCCTTAGATTGAGTGTTGAAACCTTCCCCACTGACTCCCAAGCCTCATCCTCTTTGATTCTGTAGTACGTCAGAGTAGGTTCATTACCATATACATCAAAAACCAAACCCAGAGGGACATACCTTTTTGTATCTAAATACCGGCTTAGAGCCCGTCTACTAGTTTCCTGTCTGTCCAAACAAACAAGCAATAAATGTACCTTATACCCTTTTTCTATAAGAGCATCTCTAATTTCTCTCACAGATTCACAATTGCTCCCTATTTTAGGTATAACCATATTGTGTCCTTTGGCGATGCAAAATTCATATAGGTTGAATTCATTCTCATACTTTGCATCGACAGACCCGAATGTAATTAGGGCTGATTCTTCATGCACTATAGATGCCCCAAATTCATGTCCAAACTCTGGTATTTTTCTTTTAGCAAAATCACTATCTATAATGTATGCGCCATACATTTCTGCAATCTTATTTGCTAAAAATGATTTCCCTGAAGCAGGCGGACCAGTCACCAAAAATGCTTCTCGTTTTGACTGTACTGGGGAATTAGGTTTGGCACCACCATTACCTAAAGAGATCAGCTCATCATCTTCGATTCGATGCAATTCTATTAGCTCATCAAATATTTTCCGCCTTAAATTTACCCTCTTCTCATCGTCTTTATATAAAGGCCTTCTATTCTCCTTGCTATCCAAAGTGGATTTTAATTCCATGCTTTCCAATAGTCGCTCGGCTTTCATAACATGCGGAGCAGCTTCATCTGCTTCCTCTTCACGTATATCTAGAACTTTCGTGAGAAAATTAAAAGCCAAATCATTGTTATTTAATGGTCTTGCAAAATTCACTGACAATTTCGATGTCCTCTATTCGATCTATTGAGAAATGTAACGCCCAAAACAGCGGTGCGAAGCATCCGCCTGCCTTTGTTTGTTAGGCCTCTTCATGCTCTTTGTCAGTTTGAGTAGCGTCGCCACCAATTTTTCTGTGCTCTTTTACTGTTCGGCTCAACGCTCTAAGTTGAACCATTAGTTGATCCCCGTAAGGCGTCAGCCTCCAATAGGTAGCTGTATCTCTTACACTTCTCTTCTTATCACTTTCTTTAATTAAGCCAAGAGCACGGAGCTGAACAACAACGGTATATATATCGTCGTTAGAAAACTTAAATCCATGAAGTACGTGCCCCTCAAATTGATCGTACTCTGAAAATTGTTCGTCCGATATTTTTGAAAGTGCTCCTTTGATAGCCTTGTGAAGATCACCTTCTGAGGCTTCATTTATCAATACAGGTGAAATGGCTGCAAAAATATCATTCCATGATGGCTTAATAGTAGCCGAATATCCTTTCCCAGTACGCCACGAATCTTCGCTGGAATGCCTTGCATAGAAACTTAGTTTGATTTCGAATGGGTCATCGCCTTGCATTAAATCTTCTGTACCAGAAGGAGCTGAGGTTTTAACCGCTAACAATTCTTCCTCTAACTCAGACACACGGTTTTTGAGTGCCAAAATATCTTTTAAGCTAGATTCAGATGGAACGTTATCTGCTCGTACCCATCCAACCGCAGGTAATCGCTTTAGGGTAGAGGTAAGCCCAACAATAACTTTGGCTTTTAGTTCATCTGCATTTTTCCAATATACACAAGTATGGTTTTTTTCAACCATATTTCTGAATTCTACAAGCTTTTTCCAGGCACCTTCCTCTGTTTCGGTCTTATCTCTGGGCAGGTTATCCGGATTTTCGTGCAAGAGGGGGATAACTGGTTTTTTGGTGGATAATGCGTAACGGTATTCTTTTTCCGTGTATCCAAGTCCCTCCTCATCTAAAGATCCATACCTACCGCCAACTATCAAAACATAATAGTCAGAAGCATCAATCACATCTTTTATTAGTTCCCAAGCAGTGTCATCTGATGCTGGGAAAAGCTCCATCCCCGCAGGCATATGATCCAGTTCTAAAATAGCTTTTAGAACAGACTGACGTTCGTCTAGGAGGTCGACAAATGTCGACGAAATAAATATCTGATACCTTTTATCCAAAATTTACTCCTTGTCGAGTACCGGTGGCCTAACATTTTAATAGATATATATACGACTTATATTCCTCAATACGCCATCTCGGCGACGTATATAATTGTCGGTTTTTCGCAAAATTATCCCGAATGGTTTGTTGGGTCAATGTTTGTATTTGTTTGGCGTAATATTCTTTTTTATTTTCTCTTTTGTAGTAAGGCGTGTCGCAGAGGTTTTTTATTTGGTTTGTGGTTTTTAAATGTTTTTAGATGGCAAAATATTATTGTTATTTATTTTTGAAGTAATTAGCTCAAAAATGTTGAGTGGTTTTAAGGTGTATTTTATTAAATTTATCTTTAAATGTTGGTTTAATTGATTTCTTGTTTTTACGAAAATTATTTTTCACGATAAAAACATTTAAGGAAGATTCTGAGTAGCTCACTCATGATTTAATTTGGCAAAATTAGGATTTAATGCGTGATTTATTTGAAGCTATTTTTTTGGAATATTTATTGTGGAAGGCTTTTTTGACGAAGTTTTTTGAAAAGGGTTTTTTTAAAGCGATTTTTAATGTGACAGAGTTGTGCTTCTAGCAACGTATCTGTCGCTAGAGGTTTTTCGTAAGAAAAGTTTGTTGGAAAGGAGCTGGTTTATCGCTAGGTGTTAAATGTTTGATTTAGTGTTCGGGTTTTGCGTGTCTGTCGAGTGAGCCTATGTCTAAGACTGGCGCTGCTTCGATATTTTGGGCGTCCATCATTTGGGCGACGCGTTGCAGCGACGCCAGTATCATGGATTGTTCCCAGTCTTGTAGGTTGCTGAATTGACGAACAAATTGTTCTTGTAGCGGTGTTGGCGCTTCTTTTAAGGTTTGTTCACCGTCTTCTGTTAGGTACGCGTGAACCTTGCGCTTGTCTTCGCTGGAGCGGGAGCGGTAGGTGAGTCCGCGTTTGTCTAACCGATCTAAAATGGTGGTCACTGTTGCCTGGCTTAAGCTTACGTCGTTGGCCAGTTCGCGAATGGTGACCTCGCCTTTTCTGGCGATGCTACGCATCAACAAAATTTGTGGCGCAGTGAGGCCAGAGATTTTAGAGAGGTGTTTTGAATGTAAGTCGGTTGCGCGAATCACTCTGCGCAACGCAATTAGAACTTCTTCGGTGTTAGACATTGATTCCACGCCAACTAATTTGGCTGGATTATAACGAGAAATTTGCAGTCGCCAAGATCAATTTTACGGCTTTGAAACCATGCCCTTAAATAAACTAAAACACATAGCGATAAGTACTAGAGTAAATGGCAGTCCGGTGGCGATGGTACCGGCCTGAAGTGCGCCGAGTGCGGTTTTGCCGCCGCCAATCATCAACACCGCGGCAATTAAACCTTCGGTGGTTGCCCAAAAAATACGTTGTGTCACCGGTGCGTCGAGCTTTCCGCCTGCGGTAATGCTGTCGATAACCAGTGATCCCGAGTCGGATGAGGTCACAAAAAACACCAGCACCAAGATAATGGCAGTGGCGGAAGTCAGTTGCGACATGGGTAGATTTTCAAGCATTTGGAATAGCACCAAGCTAACCTTGCCAATGCCGTTGGCGAGTTCACCAACGCCATGTTGTGCTTGACTCAACGCGCTTACACCGAATACGTTCATCCAAACCAGCGTAACCACAGTGGGAATCACTAATACTGCGATAATAAATTCTCGAACGGTTCGGCCTTTAGAGATGCGCGCGATGAACATTCCCACAAATGGTGACCAGCTAATCCACCAGGCCCAATAAAACACCGTCCAGCTTTGCATCCAGCCCTCGTCAGAGCGACCTAGCCATTGGCTGAGCGCAAAGATATTTTCTAGGTAGCCCACCGTACTTGTGCCGATGTTATGAACGATCTCAAGGGTTGGGCCAATTAAGAATACGGCCACCAGTAAAATGGCAGCAAGAACCATATTGATGTTACTTAGGATTTTAACGCCGCCATCTAACCCTCGTACCACAGAAAGCACGGCGAAAAAGGTCACGCCAACAATAATGCAGATTCTGGTGGTGATTTCATCGGGTGTGCCGAACAAAAAATGCAGTCCCGATGAGGCCTGTGTGGCGCCAAAGCCCAATGAGGTTGCCAGACCAAAAATGGTTGCCAGTACGGCAAATACATCGATGACGTGGCCCCAAAAACCCCAAATACGATCGCCCAGTAATGGATAAAACACCGAACGAATGGTGAGTGGTAAGCCTTTGTTAAAGCTGAAAAAAGCCAGCGATAAGCCCACGACGGCATAGATGGCCCACGCGTGTAGACCCCAATGATAAAGCGTTGCCGGAAGTGCCAAATCCGCAGAGGCTTGAGAGTTGGGTTTAACATCAAGCGGTGTGCCGCCCCAGCCGGTGTAGTAGGCCAGGGGTTCTGTCACTGCCCAAAACATCAAGCCAATGCCCATTCCTGCGGCAAACAGCATGGCAAACCACGATATCCGCGAAAACTGTGGCTTGGCGTTGTCACCACCCAGGCGAATTTTACCCGTGGGCAGTAGCGCCAAAGCAATGCAGAACAAAATCAGAAAACTCGCCGAGCCCATAAACAGCCAGTCAAATTTGTTGATGCTCCATTGCTTTGCTTGGTTGAGCAGGTCGTTCGCTGTGGTGGGAGCGATGATGCTGGCTGCGACGAAAATAAGAATCAAGGTTGCGCTAACAAAGAATACGGGGTTGTGAAGATCCATTCCCCAAAGCCTTACGTTGTCTTGGCCTATTTCGTAATCAGTTTCATAGGGTTTTGAGTGATGGTTATTCATTATTCTCAAAATATTATATAGTTAGATGTCTAATATATTTTGATTCTATCATTAAATTGCTTTTAGCTCGAATGAAACGTTTCAGCTTGTTTTTTGGGTGAATTTTGAGTTGTTAACCACCAAAAATTCTGTTTATGACTCGGTTTGTTGTGATTTTTATTGGGTTGAGCAAATTTTGAGAATGTGGATAATTGAAAAATAGTTAGAATTCTAATCAATTATTTAATCTATATTGTTAGTGCACTAATAATTATTCTGTTTTTAAACAACGGAAATCGCTAGGGCCAGGGTCGTGGCGTTAGCTGACTCATTTCGTCATTCACTAAAAGGGAAATCATGCTTCATAAAAAACTATTAGCCGCTGCTGTTGCAGTTGTGCCGTTTAGTTCACTCAGTTCAATCACTTACGCCCAAATTGAAGAAGTCATTGTTACCGCTACCAAGCGTTCAGAAAGTTCTCAAGATGTGCCGCTTGCTGTTTCTGCCATTAACGAAGAGTCTCTTGAACAGTTGGGTGTCAGTAACTTTTCTGATTACCTTATTCAACTGCCCGGCATTACCGCCGGTGGTTCTGGTCCCGGTCAAAACACCATTTATATTCGTGGCCTTGCTTCAACAACACCAAACCTAACAACAGCCGGTGTTGCCGGTCTTGCGCCTAACGTAGCGTTTTATCTAGATGAACAGCCTCTCGGCCAGCCGGGCCGAAATCTTGATGTCTACACCGCGGATTTGAGCCGCGTTGAGGTTCTATCTGGTCCGCAGGGCACCTTGTTTGGTGCCAGTTCGCAAGCCGGTACCGTGCGCCTAATTACCAACAAACCCGATCACAGCGAAACCTACGGCAAGATAAAACTTGGTGCTGCCGCAACCAGTGGTGGCGATCCCAGTAACAATCTTGAAGTGATGGGTAATCTCGCCGTGAGCGACAGTTTTGCTTTGCGTGCGGTGGTGTATCGTGATGAGCAGGGCGGTTATGTGGATAACGTACGCGGAACCCTAAGTGCCGAAGAGAGTGCGCGCTTTCGAAGCGCCGATACGGTTCGCGCTAACGGTGTCGTTGTTGGCCCAACCCGCGCGGGCTTCCAAGCCGGTTCCGATTTGAGCGGCGTTAATTTTATTGAAGCCGATAATGCCGACTTGGTTGAAGAGAACTTTAACGAAACCACCTATACCGGCGGTCGTATCAGCGCATCTTTTGATATCAACGAAAACTGGAATCTTCTAGTTTCGCATGCTCAACAGGAGCTGGATTCTGACGGTGTATTCTTTGCCGATCCAGAATTGGGTGACGATGATCCGGCTATTCAGCATTTCCAGCCCGATCAACTCGAAGACGAGTTCAACAATACTGCATGGACCATTACCGGTCGTGTTGCCGAGCTAGAAATTGTGTATACCGGCGCCTTCACCGATCGTGATACCGAGCAATTAGTCGATTACTCTGATTACTTGTTTGTGGGTCAGTATTTGCCGTACTACATCTGTGACGGTTCGGTATCTTATCCGGGCAGTGCCGCACCGAGCGGAACCTGTTATGCACCTAATCTGTTTGTTGATAGCGAAACCAACACCGAAGTAATTACCCACGAAATTCGCATTTCTACCGATGCCAGCAAACCTATACGTGCCACGGTGGGTGCTTTCTACAGCGATCTTGAGTTAGAAGAGCGTAACGACTTTAACTATCCGGGTTCTACTCAGGTGCTGGGTTTTAATGGTCAGGTGGGTTTTGCCGATAACTTCCCATTCACCACAGGTTTTACCTCCGATGCAGGGCCGTTCCCGGCTGGTGTTATTTTCCGTAACGATGTTCGTCGTACCGATGAACAGTTCGGTACCTTTGGCGAGGTGACCTTTGATATTTCTGAGCAGTTTGCCTTAACCTTTGGGGCGCGTTACTACGATATTGAAGTAGACTTTGAAGGCAGCGCTAACTCGTCGTTCTGTAATCTTGGCAGCGATGTTGACATCAACGGATTTGGTACCGATATTTCCGATATCTACAATAACGACGGCCAAATCACCTTCCGTGGTACCTGTGACCCAGATTCGCAAATTACCTACACGCAGGCCGATGTCGATGATCCGAACATTGCCGTGCCCGATGCGGTTATTGCGGCGCTGAATGCCCCCGGTAATGCCTCCACCGACGGTACCATCTTTAAGATAACCGCCAACTGGACACCGACCGACAATACCTTGTTTTACGCAACCGTATCGGAAGGTTTCCGCCCCGGTTTGTTAAACCGTCCGGGTGGTGCAACCAATGCCGCTGGCACTTTCTCGGTACCCTATGCGCTTGATACCGATGAGGTTTTAAATACCGAAATCGGCTGGAAGACCGATTTGTTTGATCAGCAATTACGCTTTAACGGCAGTATCTTCTACGTGGATATTAGCGATCTGCAAACCACTATTTTTGATCCAAGCATTACCAACTTGTTCTTCTCAGATAACGCCGCCGATGCCGAAATCTTAGGCCTTGAAGCCGATTTTATTTGGGCGCCCTACGCGGTTCACGGTTTAATGGTCAAAGGTGCTATTTCGTTGCTCGATACCGAAGTGACCGATGTTCTCACGCCAACGGAAGATGTTAGAGAAGGTGATTCTTTGGCCTATGCACCGGAATTCCAAGCCAATCTTCAAGTGCGTTACGAGTGGGATCTGCAAGGTTACACCGCGCATGTTATGCCGCACATGGCGTATTCCGATGAAGCCTTTAGTGACATCATCACCATTAACCGCGCAAAAATCGACAGCTGGGTGTTGTTTGGTCTTACTGCGGGTTTAAGCAGTGACAAATGGACCGCCGAGCTGTATGTGGATAACTTGTTGGACGAACGCGCCGAGCTTGCCGTTAACTTTATTAACGACCGCGAGCGCGTGAGCTATGCACGGCCAAGAACCGGTGGTGTTCGATTAAGTTATAACTTTTAAAGGAACCTATAGGAACCTCTGATTAACTCATCCCTGATTTAATCAGAGGACAGAAATTGACAATGCGATTTCCAATTTCTTCACAATTTCAATCACTTACTGTTCTTGAAATTGGCGACACATCCTTGTGTCGCGAGAAACTCTAGGTTAATCAGAGTTTCCTATAGCGATATACTACCGCGTGCTTACAAAACACCCCTTAATAGGGGTGTTTTTGTTTTTAAACTCATTTATTTTTATTCTTGGTTTAATTCTGTGACTCCAACCGATCAAAAAACGCTTGAACAACTTATGCGCTCGCAAAACTTTAGTGGCGCTATAGAATTTATCGACACCTTAATAGCGCGTGATGGCGACGAACCCGATAGTTTGTATTTTCGGGCGGTGTGCTTGCGTTATTTAGGTAATGTAGATTTGGCGTTGCAGGTATTGCATCAATTAAAAATGCGCTCGCCCGGTTATTCGCGAGCGTTTCAAGAAGAAGGTCATTGCTTTAAAAAACTCGGTCAATTTGATCAAGCACTGTCGGCTTACGCAAAAGCTTGTCAATTAAATCCGGCGTTACACGCCAGCTATAACGCGCAAATTGAGATATTACGCAGCCAGAGTCGGTTTGATCAGGCGAATGCTGTACAGGCCCAATTGCATTATTTGCAACAACAACCTAAAGCCTTGCAAGGCGTTTTAGATTTAATGTCACAGGGTAAATGGTTAAAAGCCGAAAAGCTCTGCCGACAATTTTTGCAAAGATACCCAAAGCACGTTGAGGCCATGCGTTTATTAGCAGAAGTGGGCGTGCAGTTAGGTGTGCTCGACGATGCGGAATTTTTATTAGAAAGCGCACTTATTTTTGAGCCCGATAATTTTTTGGTGCACCGCGACTCTATTCAGGTTTTAAGAAAACGGCAAAAATTTGCAAAAGCCTTAGAACAAGCAAAAACATTGTGGGAAAAATTCTCAGATAATCCTCAAGCGCAATCCATTTACGCCATTGAGTTTATGCAAACCGGTGATTACCAAAAAGCGATCGATTTATTTGATCAGGTACTTACCACCCTGCCTAATGAGCCAATTACCTTAACCTCTAAAGGTCATGCTTTAAAAACCTGGGGGCGAACCGAATCAGCCATTGAATCCTATCGTCAAGCCTTGGCGGTTAAACCCGCTCACGGTGAAGCTTGGTATGCGCTAGCGAATTTAAAAACCGTGCAGTTTTCCGGCGATGATATTGATCAAATGTTAATGCAATTACAATCCGGTGATTTAGGGCCTGCTGAATTGGTGTATGTGTATTTCGCTTTAGGCAAAGCGTTTGAAGATAATAAAGATTTTGAAAAATCTTTTTATTATTACGAACAAGGTAACACGCTTAAAAAACTGCAAAGTCGCTATCAAGCCGACCAAATTACCGAAGAGTTTCAGCAGCAAAAATTAGTCTTCACTAACGAATTTATTCAATCGCGTAAAGGCTACGGCTGCTTAAAACCCGATCCCATTTTTATTGTTGGCTTGCCTAGAGCTGGCTCTACACTGCTTGAACAGATTTTAGCGTCGCACAGCCAGGTTGATGGTACCCTTGAATTACCCAATATTTTATCGCTGGTGCATCGAATTCGCCGCGGCGAGTCACGCGACGGTGGCAACCATTATCCACACGCAATTACACATCTCTCGCCGGAACAGTTAACAGAGTTTGGTGAAGAATACTTACGCGATACGCAAATTCACCGGCAGGGCGCAGCCTATTTTATCGATAAAATGCCCAACAACTTTCGTCATATTGGTTTGATTAAACTTATTTTACCCAACGCGAAAATTATTGATGCGCGCCGAGAACCGATGGCGTGTTGCTTTAGTGGTTTTAAACAGCTATTTGCCGAAGGACAAGAGTTTAGTTACTCCCTAAAAGACATTGGTCAATATTACCGCGACTACGAAGATTTGATGGCGTTTTGGCAAGCACAATTTCCCGGTGAAATATTGCAAGTGAATTACGAAGAGGTTGTGGATGATTTTGAAAACCAAGTTCGTAGATTGTTAAATTACTGTGGTTTGGAGTTTGAGCAATCGTGTTTGGATTTTTATAAAAATAAACGCGCCGTACGCACCGCGAGCTCCGAACAAGTACGTCAGCCTATCTACAAAAGTGGTGTTGATCAGTGGCGTCATTACGAACCGTTTCTGCAACCGCTTAAAGAGTTATTGAATTATCGTTAATTGCCTACGTGAATAGCTCGTTTTGCTTGACAATTTTTATTGTTGAACCACTATTCAGGATTGCGCGTATAAAAAATCCTTTCTATAGGAACCTCTGATTAACTCATCCATGATTTAATCAGAGGACAGAAATTGAAAATGCGATTTCCAATTTCTTCACAATTTCAATCACTTACCGTTCTTGAAATTGGCGACACACCCTTGTGTCGCGAGAAACTCTGGTTAATCAGAGTTTCCTATATATTTCTTGATGGAATATATAAGCGTCTGTATAACCATAAATAAGCTTACAAACAGACTCTTGCCGTCTTATTTACGGCAAGAATTGTGTAGAATCTCGCGGTTTGTCGTAGCGGAAATATAAAAATGGATAGTCAGCTTAGTATCGTACTTGTTAGCTATAACAGTAGTGGGGTTATTGACCGCTGTTTGGGGGATTTAATTCGCAGTCAGGCGTTTCCTATCATTGTTGTGGATAACAACAGCTCCGATAATACGCCCTCCTATTTAAGAGATAGCTATCCAAATTTAACCGTGATTGATGCTGGTTATAATATTGGTTATGGCGGTGCTGCGAATATCGGCATGAAAGCTTGTCAAACACCTTTTGTACTCTTGTTAAATCCTGATGTTATTGTGACCGCTGATGAAATTACGCAATTTTTTACGGTTGCCTATAATCATCGTAGTGAAAATAACGAACTGGATTGGACGGTGTTTGCACCTGCAACCGGCGCTAAAAGTTTTAAAAAGCAAGGTATTTTAGAGGTGTCTAACGTGTTGGGGGCAGTCATGCTCTTTAACATGCAAAAGCTCAATAGCATTGGTTTATTTGATGAACGCTATTTTATGTTCTATGAAGAAAAAGACCTTTGTTTACGCATTATAAAAGCCGGAGAAAAAATTCTTTTAGATTCGGATATTCTGTTTGAACACGACAAAGGCACGTCTTCGGGTTCATCCAATAAAATTTATTATTTAAAGCAATGGCATGTGGCTTGGTCGAGCATGTATTACTTCGAAAAGCACTTTCCTAATCCGCAAAAAAAAGCGCGATCATTACTCGCTCGGTATCGCTTTAAAGCGTATTTCAGTCTAAAAAAACAAGCACGTATTAAATTCAAAGCTCGCTTGAATGGTTTAAAAGAGTACTTAAGTGGACGAGATTGCCGCAACGAAGATCGCACCCCTAAGGGTTTTGATCGAGTCGCGTAGACCGGGTCGCGTAGACCGGGTCGCGTAGACTGGATTGGCTAAACCGGATTTCGTAGATTAGGTTATGGGAAACCTTCATTGATTGAGAGTTTTTCATAACAAAACACCTCTGAATAAAACCTCTCTGATTGTTTAACAAAAATATTAATCCGTTTTTGTTGGAAATTTCTTTTGTATGCTAGCCATTTGCTTACCAAGTTTTTTATCACTGATTGACTGATTATTTTTTTCAATCATCGCTTCGGCGCGAGCCGCCGATTCCCTTGATAAAGACTTGATTAAGGGTGCTTCTGGCAGGTTTTTCCAGTATTTTTTGGGCATTTCGCTTTGCATGGCTTTTAATTTTAAGCGCGCCGGATTAAAGATATTCTTGTAATACTCCAGCCACAGGGATTCCAATTCATCGTTAATAACGGGCCTTTCACTACTGGGTTCTGTATAAAACAGCGATTGCTGGTCCCAATGCATTCCTCCGTCGGGTGTCAGTATCGACCACGTCATGTTTTTAAATCGGTTTTTAAAGAAACTGCTGGTTTTTTTTAAAATCAGATGTTCAGGTTCGAACCAAGCAACATAATGGTCTGAGTCGGATATTTTTTGGAATCGCACAAACGCGTGCATTTTATGAATGTCACGACCCACCGATTTTTGCATATGGTTTAAACGCATTATTTGGTTATCGGTGATATTTTCTAACAATTGTTTATCTTCGTGCATAACTCGCCAAACAATGGCATAAAATAACGCCCAACGTGTATCGTCTCTGTAGCAAGAGGCAAGCTCTATAGCCTCTAAGGTTTCTGCCGATATGCTCAGTTTGGGCGTTGTTACCGGAATGTTAGATAAATCAGTTTCAAAATTATTGTTATTCTCATCGTGAGAATTTGAGGTGTCTTGAAATAAATCTAAACTCGACTGTGTTAACGTTGGATCTTGCCAAACAATATATTCGGGTGAAATGTCTCGTTTTAACAGTTCACGGCTAATATTGCGCCACTGTGAAAACTCGCTAGCATTTACGGTGATAACGTGCATGATTCTAGTTGTTTAAAGTGGTGATAATTATAATCGTTTAAAATGTTAATAAATACAGTCGGTTAAAATAGAGCCAGCTGTTCGGTTTTTGAGTCGATAAATAATTGTTTTAACAAAACCGAGTCTAAATGTTTTAGCTCTGTATTTGGGTCTGCGGTTTCAACAAAATGCGCGACCTTTTTTATCGAAATTCGCAATTTTTTCAAATCATCCAACCGTAATGCCTTAAATTGTCGTGCCTGAATAATCTTTTCGACGCCGCGAACACCCACACCCGGAATTCTTAATAACAGCTCTTTAGGTGCTTTATTGACATTAATTGGAAAAACATCGCGGTTCGCTAAGGCCCAAGCTAATTTGGGATCAATATCTAAATCCAACATTCCGTGTGTGGGCGCTGCCGCCGAGTGAATATCGTTTAAATCGAAACCGTAAAACCGCAATAACCAATCGGCTTGGTAAAGCCGATGTTCTCTCATTAACGGCGGAGATTTTGTGGGTAAATTTTTTGAAGCAAATGGAATTGGGCTGAACGCCGAATAATACACGCGGCGCATGTCGTAACGCTTATACAGATGATTCGAGAGCGTTAAGATTTTTGTATCCACTGAATCGTCGGCGCCGACAATCATTTGTGTGCTTTGGCCGGCCGGTGAATAAATGTATTTAGATTTTCTGGATTTGGCATCACTGATGATAATGTCGGATTTTTTAGCGCGATATTCTTTCGATTCATCAATATGTTCTTTAAGTTGTGCCATGGATTGATGAATGGTTTGAGGATTTTTTTCCGGTGCTAGGTTAGACAAGGCAGCTTTAGACGGTAATTCAATATTTATGCTTACACGATCGGCGTATAAACCGGCTTGCTGTAAGAGTTCCGGACTTGCCTCTGGAATGGTTTTTAAATGAATATAACCACGAAAATCGTGTTTTTCGCGCAGGTCTTTGGCCACAGAAACTAACTGTTCCATGGTGTAGTCGGACGATTGAATAATTCCCGAGCTTAAAAATAACCCTTCAATATAATTGCGTTTATAAAAATCGAGGGTGAGCTTGACCACTTCATCAACCTGAAAACGCGCTCGCTCAACGGCACTAGAGAGCCGGTTAACGCAGTATTGGCAGTCGTAAATACAAAAATTGGTTAGCAATATTTTTAATAGCGAAACACATCGTCCGTCTGGCGTGTAACTGTGGCAAATACCCATACCGCCGCTGGTGGAGCCAATACCGGTGCCATTGCTGGAGTCGCGCTTAATCGAGCCGCTGCTCGCGCAGGAAGCATCGTATTTGGCGGCATCGGCCAGTATGGCCAACTTATGCTGTAGCTTTTGATAAGGTTGTTGATGTGATTGTGGTTGTGGCTGTTTCATGTTTGAGTAACGAAAAACTTAAGTGTGTATAAATATACAGTATTTGTCGTGATCGTCTAGCAATCGTGATTCTCAAAATCGCAGTTAACGCAGAAGCTGCCACAGGCGATTGAAGAGACGAACCACTTTATTCCAGCGGCCAGTCCGCGGCATCGACGTAATCGGTGATGGCTGAGTTTGAGTATTTGCTGCCGTGTTCGCCCAGCCAACGCTCGCAATAGCGATTTTCTGGATCGTATAAACGTTGTTGTTTATCAATATCAAAATGACGCCCACCGCGAGGATCAACACCCACACCGGCGATGTATTGCCAATTTCCCCAGTTGCTGGCCACGTCGTAGTCGATTAACTGTTGCTCAAAGTAGGCTGCACCATATCGCCAATCCACATCGAATTCGTTTACCAAACAGCTGGCGACAATTTGGCGGCCACGGTTGGATAAATAACCGGTTGTATTGAGTTCGGTCATGCAGGCATTCACCAGCGGGTAGGGGGTGGTGCCGCTGCACCAAGATTTTAACCGCTGTGGATAAAAGCTTTTCAATGGATTTTTATGGCGATAGCCGCCGCGTAAATACAAGGATTTACCTAAAACCTTGGCTAACCAGAAAAAATATTCTCGCCACAGTAATTCAAATTTAATCCAATAGGTGGATTCGTTAGCGCCGTGATTTTGTTCAAAAGTTACAAGCGTTTTGAGTATTTGTTTGGGTGAAATGCAGCCCTGTGACAACCAGGGCGAGAATTTTGTTGAATGATAAATACCGTCTAATTTGTTGCGTGTTTGCTTGTAGGTGCTCGCGTAATTATTCGAGAAATAATGTTTTAAATGCTGTTGGGCGTGAGTTTCACCGCCGCAAATCATGGCTGGCTCTGTTTTACTGGCATCGTTCAAAAACGACAAATCTGCACTAAAAGGGACGGTATTACCCGCAAAAAGTGTTGGTTTTTGTGGTTGTTTTGGCAAAGAACTCGGTGTGTTGTTTTTTAGAGTGTCAATAAATTCTGAATCTAAAATAATGGGTTCTACTTTTTTGCGAAATTGCGTAAATGATTTGGGAATATCTGCCAGTAAAAATGGCAGCTGAGTTTGGTCAAGTAACGTGGTGTGAGCAGACTCTACTAATCTCAGTTCTGGGTAGCTGCGCCGTATAAATTGAACGATGTCGTTTTCGTAAAAACCACTTTGCGTCGCGCAGTAAAATACATCGGGCCGATATTGGCCAATGAGTGTTTGCAAGCAGGTTAAGGTGGAGCCTTCCATCAAAAACAGCTCGCTGCCCAGCGAGGTTAGATTTCTGTTTAAGTCACTTAGGCATTCATCGATAAATTTTCGGCGCAGCTTACCCAAAGACCGAAATCCGTAGCGATTGGGCTTTAAAGAAGCACTTTCGCGAATATAAACAACCAGTAGGGATTCGCAGTCACGACTGGCATCGGCAAACAGTCTGTTGTCTGTGAGTCTTAAATCATTGCTGAGCCAGACGATTCCGGTTTTATACATGGTGTTTGCCGCGTTTTTTATCAATTACTTAGCTTTATGTGCCTAGATCTGTGTTTTCTCGATAACTAAACACTTCTTGAAAAAAGAAGCTGTTATTCGATACCAAGTTATTGATACGCAATAAAACACGGCTTAGATGTGTTGATCTTAGGTGAGTTGATGTTAGGTGAGTTGATGTTAGGTGAGTTGATGTTAGGTGAGTTGATGTTAGACATTTGCGTGAATTCGCAGGTGTTTTTGGCGATATATCCGAGGTTGGTCGAATTTTCTCGCGATAAGCAGGCTGAGATTAGTTTCGGCTTATGGAGGTATGAACAGCAGATGTCGGTAGAAAGAATAAATGGAACGAGTACGAGGAACACGTAAGAGGCGTAGGCGGAATAGGTGCTTATGTAAAATTATTCCTCGATAGTGAGAAAAAGGTAGCCCACGAAAAGATTCAAATGCTGTGGGCTACGAGGGGATTTCAAATGAAGAAAACGAAAGAATAATTACTAAGCATCGGCTTTATAGATAAATTCCATGCGAATACCGCCGGGTTCGTAAATCATAAAATGTTTGGCTGGCCAGCCGTTTAACGGCTCTGGTGCGAACTCAACTTTAACACCGGGGTGATTACTTACTTTAGAAAATAATTCATCCAGTGCGGCTTCTGTGCTGACACGCAGTGCAAAGTGGTGAAGTCCAATATTGGCTCGGCGATCAAATTCGGTGGCGCCTTCGTTGGTTTGCCAAAGCGTTAAAAATGCTTCGCCATTGGTGACAAATACTGCTGGATAATCAGGAACTTCCCCAGCGACTTCCCAGCCGAGACAGTCGATAAAAAAAGCTTGAGTTTCGGGTAAATTTTTAACTGCCAATCCGAGATGGTGAATCGCAAGCGTTGACATAAATACTCCTAAAGGATTTTTGAGTGGATTTTATGTTCACAATTTATAATATTGAGTTTTAAGTAAGCTTTCTTAAAACTCAGTGTTTTTATTATTGTAGGAATCTCTGGTTAACGCATCCCTGATTTAATCAGAGGACAGAAATTGAAATGTGATTTCCAATTTCTTCACAATTTCAATCACTTACCGTTCTTGAAATTGGCAACACATCCCTGCGTCACTGGAAACTCCAGATTAATCAGAGTTTCTTGTATTAATTTTTTGGCTGATTTGTTTGGTTCAGTTGATCTGTTAAATCAGCCACTTGTTTTTTTAAATCGTCAATTGTTGCTAGCATTTGTTCGACCGCACGATCTACCGTGGGTTTATCAAATCTTTGGGTAATATGTTGCGGACAATTCCAATCGAAGCCTTGTACCTCAATAATAATTCCGCGTTCCGGCGTTGCCCGGTAGTTTCCTAAGTCAAGCTGTGCAAATCGTGGATCGTTATTATCGATAACGGTCACCAAGCCTGCAATTTTTAAACGCCGTCTATTCACATAATCCATTAAAAACATCATTACGCGGTTGCTGTTTTTAAAGTTCGCAGCGCTCATAAATTGCATGTTGCCACTAAAATCAGCAAAACCTAAGGTTCTTTCATTTAATATTTTAAGAAAACCAGGCGGTCCGCCGCGATGCTGTACATATGGCCAGCTATCTTCCGTTATGCTGGCAAGGTAAAAACTATCGCGAGCTTCAATGAAATTTTGCTCGTTTAACGTTAATGCGAAATGGGTGTCGGCACCTTTTAATTGTGGGCCGTAGATGTGGTGACTTCCGCGTTCTCGCTGAAGTGATTGCACCGTCTCCGTGAAGAATATCTCTGCGTACTTGTTAGGCATAAGTTTTCTACCGGTATATATTGATAGGTGCACTTTAAATTATTTCGTATATCATAAGAATAAAATCTTTATAAATTAATTATTACAAAAAAAGCAATAATGGATAAGTTGCACGCTATGCAGGTTTTTGTCGCTATCGCTGAAGTCGGTAGTTTTGCGAAGGCCGCGCGAAACCTCGCTATGTCACCTCCTGCTGCTACCCGGGCTATATCCGCGTTAGAAGAACAGTTAGGTGTTCAGCTCTTTCAACGAACCACTCGTCACGTGCGTTTAACCGATGCCGGCGAACGCTACTTTGTTGACTGTAAACGCATCATCAGTGAAATCAAGGTCGCTGAGGATGCAGTCAATGGCATTGTCGGTGAAGCCGCTGGGTCGATGGCCGTAACTGCACCGGTTATGTTTGGTCGCCAATACATTTTACCGGTGATTACCGAGTACTTGACTACCAATCCAAAGGTTGAGATTTCGACATTATTTTTAGATCGAATCGTTAATCTAATGGAGGAAGATATTGATGTTGGTATTCGTGTCGGCAGTTTACCCGATTCAAGCTTGCATTCGGTGAGTTTGGGTGAAGTCGGCATTGTCACCTGCGCTTCGCCAGAATATATAGCGCGCGCCGGTGCTCCAGAGTTTCCCGAGCAGCTGCGTGAACATCAATTGATACAAACGCGAACTTCTGGCAGCCAAGACACTTGGCGTTATCTGGTTTCCGGTCGAGAAACTGTGGTTCGCTGTTCGGCGCAATTGGTGGTGAATCAAAATCAGTGTGCAATTGATGCCGCAGAAAGCGGTTTTGGTATTGCTAGGGTTTTATCTTATCAGGTTGCAGACAGCCTTGAGAGTGGCCAGCTGGTGCCACTACTGCAAGAATTTGCTTTACCGAAATGGCCCGTGAACGTTTTACATCGCGAAGGCAGAAATCCCAGCGCGAAAGTGCGCGGCTTTGTGGATTTATTAGTAGAGCGCGTGCGAGAACGCCTGAAATAATTTGATGTAAGCGCGATTTATGCGCACGTTAAATAGCCAAGGATATCGTGCCAATATTATTAATTCTAATTTTCCCGGTTACAGCGTTACTTGTTCAGGTAGGTGCTTACCTATATCTTCGAAAGAAGCGGAAACATAGATTGAGTGCAAATAATTTAGTGACAAAGTCACTTAAATATGGCTTTCTTTGTGTGTTTTTAACGCTTCTACTAACAATTTTCTGGATGCTCTGGTATGAATACTCTGCTGGGTATAGCTCGGGAAATACTGTGGCGCTATGGTTGGTTTTTATAGCCCCATTAGCATTCTCATTAGGTCAGCTTATCGCAACATTTAAGTGGTGGAAAAAACATGGCATTTAACAAGCCGATGTTGTCACTGCTTCTGAGTTGTCCTTCGTCCGCTGCACTCCACTTTGTCCCCAAACGTGAACGGTGTTGATACAGATACACTCGATGCTTGTGCGTGTATCTGCTGACCAGTTCTTTATTGGTGGTTTTATTGAGTCTCAAGTAGTTGTAGGGAGTAACCACAATTATTTAGCGGCTGAAATTATCGTCTGCCATTCTTCTTTGGTGACCGGCTGTACCGAGAGCCTGCCCTGTTTTAACAACACCATGTGATCAAGTGACGGGATCGATTTGAGTGTTTGCAAACTAACCACCGATTTGAATTTTTCAACAAACGCTAAATCTACGCAAAACCAGCGAACATTATCTTGGCTAGATTTTGGATCGTAATATTTGCTGTCTGGATTAAATTGCGCGGGATCAGGATAGGCGGGTTTTACTACCTTGGCGATTCCTGCCACACCCGGAACCTTACAGCTGCTGTGGTAAAAAAACACCATATCGTCTTCGGCTATCTTATCGCGAATTAAATTGCGCGCTTGGTAATTTCTAATTCCGTCCCAACGACCAAAACCGTTTTTTTCATTCGCAAGCGTATCGATGCTGTATTCGTCGGGTTCGGATTTAAATAACCAATAATTCATGATTTTTCTCTATTTATACAAAAATCTACAGATGCTTTGATTATTATTGAGCGCGTTTGGTTCGTCTAGAGATAACTTAGCGATTTTGTATTTAAATTCGGCTCTATTTATTTAGGGTTGGTGATTTTTCTTATTTTGATGAAATGTTAATGCGTATTCTTATTTTGTTAGTATTAGGTTTGTTTTTGTCTGGCTGTGAACACATTGTTGGCACCAAAGCAGATGTCCCGTTGGAAGCTAAACAACTTCGCGATCTTCTGATGGGCGTTTGGTGTGGCGAAAAAACCTTTGATGATGGCAGCGCTCAATCTTGGACCATCGAGCGGTATCGCGATGGTAGTTACGTGATTTTGTTTAACACTACATCAAAGGATGGTGTAAATACACAATGGGCCGAATACGGTATGTGGGGTATTCAGTATCCTATCTATTTCACCGTAGTTTTAGGGTATATTGAAGAGGGTGTTCCAACACCCGCAAACACAGACGATCACACTTTCTACGATGCCTATAATGTTCAGACGTTAACCGACAATGAGTTCAGCTATACACATTATTTGACGAATAATACGTTTACGACTTTTAAAGAATGCAGCGAACTGGGTATTCAAGAATTAATTAAGTAACGATAGTATTAATTAATACCATGACTTAATTTATGTCTTTTAAATTAGGTCATGACTTTTAAATTAACTCGTGGTTTTTAAAATTAACTCATGACTTCTAAGTTAATTCACAAATAATATGAGAAATTAAGGGTTTTATTGCACTTGTTATCCGAAACCAAGATCTAATAATTTCTAGAAAGCTCTGATTAACGTATTTTTGAAGTAATCAGAGCTTCCTTTCATTTTTTATAATCGCATTAATGTTTTTACGTGCGCAAAAGCTGCTCGACCGAGCGCGTCTAGCTCGTAACCGCCTTCTAAAACCGATATTAATCGGCCGTCACAGTGGCGATCGGCAATATCCATTAACACTTCGGTAACCCAGCCGTAGTCGTTATCTTGCAAGCGAATTTGTGCCATGGGATCTTGGCGGTGAGCATCGAATCCGGCCGAGACCATGATTAACTGCGGCTTGAATTTTTCAAGCTGCGGTAAAAGTTGTTCAATATAAATCTCTCTAAATTCTTGGCTGCCTGTACCAGCAGCCAAAGGCATGTGAATGATATTGTCGTGAGAAGCGCCGGGATCGGCAAACGGATAGTAGGGATGCTGATAACTGGAGGCGTATAAAACCTTCGGCTCTTCTCGAAATATGTTCTCAGTACCATTACCGTGGTGAACATCAAAATCAACAATGGCAATACGCTTTAGACCGTATTGGTTTATGGCGTGGCGCGTGCCCACGGCAATATTATTAAACAAGCAAAAACCCATGGCGCGATCGTATTCGGCGTGGTGACCCGGCGGCCGCACACAACAGAACGCGTTTTTTACGCTTTTGGCCATGACCATATCAACGGCTTGCACAACCGAGCCCGCCGCTAATAACGCTGCCTCTAGGGTATGCGGCATCATCAAGGTTTCGTCGTCGAGCTCAATTCGATCGCGAAGAGGCGCGCGTTCAAAAATAGAATCCACATAAACCGGATCGTGGGTGGCAACGAGTTGTTCGCGCGTTGCCGGTAACGCATCTGTCCAACGTAAAAAATCCAATACTTGTCCGGAGATCAAACGATTCTGGATGGACCCCAAGCGCTGGGGTGCTTCTGGGTGATCTTCGCCCATGTCGTGTTTTTCGCAAAGGTCGTGGGTGATGTACGCTGTAGTCATCGAAAGCTCCCGTTGTCTAACTTACGCCAAGCCGCTAGAGCTTTGTCATTCATGTTGGAGCATGGCGACAGCGGCTGAATTTATAATTATTTGAGTGAGGTGTGTGTCTGAAAATTCGACGACCTTCTTTGTCTTCAGACTAGCTCTAGCAGGCATTTTTCTTTTGCTGTAGATCAAGCCACAAACAGGAGCCAAAAGCCTATCCTACCAAGGTCTAATTTGAGGTAAATTAGGGTCCTATATTAAAAATCCGACTAAAGTCGAGATTTTATGGTGGGCTGAATTCCCAACCCACAGGATTTATTATTTGGAGAGCCTTCATGGCCCAACATGCACTACAGCCTGTTTTTGCCCCGACCTCGGTCGCGGTGTTAACCGGCGAAGATGCCACGCATCCCATTATGCTGGCTTTGTTACGTGCTATGCGTTCGGCACCGAATTGTTGCCCGGTGACGTTGATCGGCGTTAAACCAGAAATCGACATTGATATTTCGACATTCACCCATTATGAAAGCTTAGCTCAGTTAAAGACCCATGTTGATTTGGTGATCTTGGCGGGCAAGTCTAATGAAAGTTTAGAGAAAACCATTGCTGACTGTTCAAGAGCGCATCTTAAGTCGCTGCTTATGTTGACTTGGACCGATGCTGAGCCCGAGACCATTCGCAACGCGCTTCGTGAAAACGGCGTCCGTTTATTAGGGCCAAGCAGTTTTGGTATTTGCCGTCCTAAGCGCGGTGTATTTGCTTGGCTAGGTTCGGTCAATCCATTACCAGGGCGATTGGCGTTTATGTCGCAGTCGGGCACCATTGCTAGTGCTTTAGTCGATTGGGCAACCTGGCAGGGCATTGGATTTTCTCAGGTCATCGCGCTTGGTGCGCCTGTGGATATCATGCCGTGGCAAGCGCTTGATTGCTTGTCGATGGATTTTGAAAGCCGCGCCATTTTGATGTATTTGCAAAAAATTGGACAAACCACGCACTTTCTCAGCAGTCTTCGCTCTGCGAGTCGTACCAAACCCGTGGCGGTTGTGGCCGAACACGCCATTGGCGCCGATGAACGAGTATTAGACGCCGCGCTAAGTCGAACCGGTGCGGTGCGCGGGCGACGTCTTAACGATTTGGTTGCGGCGGCTTCGGTTATGTCGAATGCACGACGCATCAAAGAAGGCTCGTTGTTGATCATTGGTAATGGTGCCGGTCCTGGAGCACTGGCTGCCCAGCGCGCCGAAGAACTTAACGTTGCGCTACTAGATCCTGAAGACGAGCTCAGGAATAAACTGAGTGCAATTGTCGCCGACATGGGCTCGATTGGCCCTGTGACGACTGTGTGGGGCAGTTGTGCATCGGCGATGTTTGTTGAGCTCGCCGATGCAGCCTTGGCCGACCGTAGCTGTGGTGCGATATTATTAATGTTAAGCCCAACAGCATTAATTGATATTGCTTCACTGCATGAGCAAGTATTGGCACTGCATAACAAGCAAAATAAACCGGTAATGGTGTGTTTGCTTGGCGGCGGTAACATGGTAAGAGCTCGAACTCGATTAACCGAAGCCGGTATTCCTACCTTTAGAACACCCGAAACCGCCATCGAAGGCTATCAATTTTTGGTGCAATTTCAGCGTAATCAGCGCTTGGCAAAACAGTCACCAGAATCACACGCATTAAGTCTTAATATTGATGTTGAACAAGCTCGTAAATATTTGAAACAAATTCTTTACGACAACATTGATAAAGTGGGTTTTAAAGAATTAAAACCGGTGTTTAATCAGTTTAATTTACCGGTTACCAGCCAGCATGATCCTAGCACTGATTTTGAAACTCCGTTAAATGTAAGAGTATTTCGTGATCCCGTGTTTGGTCCGACCATTGGTTTGGCGTTGGGCAGCAAAGGTCAATGGCAAAAACATTTAGAGGTGGTTGCCTTACCACCATTGAATATCGTGTTAGTGCGTGACCTTATTAACCAGTTATTACCGGGTTGGAAATCCTTTGGTCTTGAAAACTTTATTTTAAATTTATCAACGCTTGTCTGTGAATTGCCGGAAATTGTCGGTCTTGAATTTTCGGATGTACATTTATTGCCCGATGCGCGGGTATACGCTGGAGTAAAAGCCGATTTAGGATTATCGGTAGAAAAGCGCCGCTACGATCATTTGGCGATTCAGCCGTATCCTCGTCAGTGGGTCAGCGAATATAAATTTCATGATGGTCGCTGCGCAACGATTCGCCCGGTTCGTCCGGAAGACGCAACAATTATGGCGGATTTTGTTCGCAACCTTTCTCACGAAAGCCGATATTTTCGCTTTATTGCGAATTTTTCTGAACTTACCCCCAGAATGCTTACGCGTTTTTGTCACATCGATTACGATCGAGAAATGGAATTACTCGCCGTAATGGAAGAGGACGATAAAATTGTCGAATTGGGGGCGGCAAGATACAGCGATAATTTCGACGGACACAGTTGCGAGTTTGCTGTTGTTGTAGGTGATAAATATCAAGGCTTTGGTTTGGCGGCCTATTTAATGCGCAAGCTATTTTTAGTAGCGGCAGACAACGGCATTAGTTTAATGGAAGGTACGGTATTGGCCGAAAACAAACACATGATTAATTTTTGCCGTAAATTAGGTTTTAGAATTCGCATGAATCCCGACGATATGACCTTGGTTATTGCCGAAATTACTCTAACCCCAAAATTAATTGCCGAAGCAAAACAAAAATTGAGCCATTGATTATTCCTTAAAACAGTGAGTCAGCGCAGTTGAATTCAGAGATTAGCTCATCTGCCTTTCATTGACTTTTTATTGACTTACTGTTGTTGAAATTGTCGGCACAATTTCTTGCTGCCAGGAACTTTGCTCTAATCGGAGTTCTTGGTTTTAAGTCCAAGAAGTTTTTATTCTAAGGAATTCTTTTTTAGAAAATTTCTTATTTTAGAAAACTGCGTGTTACGAAAATCGTTATAGGATACTAAGAAAGAGGTCTTGCTCAAGATAACGCTAAGGCGCTGGATAAACTTTTCTAAACGTTAGGTTTAATCGCAGTTGTTTTTCGGCGTGTTCGGGTAAGATGGCATGCAGCCAATCTTTTTGAAAATCAGGATGCATTAACCACAAATCGCCGTCTTCAATCACTATTTTTTGTACTCTGTGGGATTGTTTGTGTTTGATGCAAAAATATCGAGACTCGCCCAAAGAAAGCGACGCAATTATTGGGTTACTGCCCAGCTCCAGTTCGTCATCACAGTGCCAATCTACCGAATCGTTTCCGTGGCGATATAAAGTTAATAAAACCGAATTGAAGTCGCTGCTGCAAAGCTGCTCCACCTCTTGCTTTATGGTCAGAAGTAGATCACTCCAAGGACGATTGGCTAACAAATTATCTGAGTAGCGATACTTAAGTGACGGCTCTGCAACCCAAGACTGTTGCCTTGGTAGATCGAACCAGCGGCCAAAGGCCTCATATCCAGATTCTTCCCACGTTGTCTCATCAATAATGTGTTGCAACCATTGTTTGCGAGTCTGCACAGACGATAATTTTCCTAAAAACTGCAACGAATTGTTTGCAATCAAGTCATTGTTCGACAAATGTTTACGATCAATCTCTGTAAAAGAATTTATTTCTTTGATCTGCTTAACAAGATTGAGCTCATCTGGATCGATCATAGTACGCTGCCGCTGCTTAATTTTTTAAAAGATAGACAAAAACTAGAAACATAAACTCGTATTTTTAGCCGATAAAGGTATTGCAATAAGTCTGCCGATTTTGGCGTCTAAAGTCAGCTTTCTGAATTTTACTAAGTTTGATCTAATATGCGGCTTGCCGATATTTACGTTCTTAATAAATGCTTAAACCATAGGAGTTTTTGATTACCACATGCTGCGATTAATTGAATAAGAGTTAACCCTTAGGTTAATCAGAGTTTTCCGTTATTAAAAACAACAGTCCTGCTTTTATGGTTAGTAACTTCAAGTTAATTCGCGCTTTTTTAAATGCTTGATCGTAATAAGAACAACGCTTCTGGTTGGTTTCGACGATTATCTGCACACATCTACGTGAACTTTATCCAAAATCTATCGCGGCTAGAATTATGAATTGCATTGCTTGAAATTTTTCTGCGTAATTTTTTAAGATTTTTAATTACGTTTAAAAAATAGTCTCTGTAACGAAGATGCCAAATTTTGATTTTTTTATAGAGATATCGGTCAGGAATTAATTTTTAATAATTTTAATAGCCACCATTTAAATTTTGAATTTATTGATATCGTCATATTCAAATTCCCATCTGCAAAAACTTACAGTGCTTTACTTTAGTTAGCATCCGTCTTTACTATCAAATTCACCATCTCGTTATTTTAAGTTTGGAATTATCAGGATTTTTTTATTACATCGAAATTTTGAAAAATTTCGATTGCGTTGTTGCGCTTAAATTTTTTAACGCACAACGAGTTTAGGAGTGTTACTCAGCATGAAGCTAAAATCTAAATTAAATCGCCAAAAAGTCTACTTTTGAGGACATCGCAATGAAAAAACATTGGTTAGCGACAACTGCTGCGCTCTCTTTAGCAATTTCTTCAGTATCTGCCTTTGCAGAACCGCAAGAATTAATTTTTAAATCGGCGCCAGCGCCACAAGTGCTTAAAGTACAAAGTAACGAACTTTTTAGTTTTGGTGCTAGTGCGCGTTCACTGCAATCCGATTCTTTAATGCAAGCGTTGCGTTCTGACGATAATATTTTGTCTGTTCGCCCAATTAACGTAAATACCAGCTTATTAGATGGCTCGACCTCTACGCTTACCTTAAATATGGGCAGCGGTTTAGAACTTACAGCAACTAATACACAAAGTTACTGGATTAGCAGTGATTACCAAGTATGGGCTGGTGACATTAATACGGGTGCGGATTTATCGGCGACTCGTGGCATTAATACCGATCGTGCAGTTTTAGTTCGCAGCAACGGTCGTGTTCACGGCGAATTGCGCATGGGCGATCGCGTTTTTAGTATTCAAACCACTGAAAATGGTCGTCATTTATTGGCCGAAATTGATATGACCAAATTACCGCAAACTGACGATACTCCACTAAATGTTGGTGTTCCTTTCCGTGAAGCGGCCGCATCAGAACCAGCGCCATTAGAAACTACCGGTACTAGCACGATTCGTGTAATGCAAGCTGCAACCGAAGACGCAATTGTCGCATTAGGTGGCGTTGGCCCAACCGTTGACCGTATGAACTTCCATTTGGCGCAAAGTAACGATGTATACAGTCAAAACGGTTTGCCAATCGTTTTAGCAAATGGTGGTTTATTCCGTACTGGTGTTAACGAATTACCATTTATGACCGACAACCTTGACGGTTTGGTAAATACCAATGACGGTTACCTAGATGGTTTGGCTACCACTACCCGCAACTCACAAGCTGCGGACATTGTTACCATCATCACTCGTACTCAATCTAGCCCATTTGGTGGCTTGTGCGGAATTGCTGCCGGTATTGGTGTAAGTCAAGCGCAAGGCTTCTTTGCAATGGCTGCGGCAACCAGCTGTGCAAATGGTTTTAGCTTCGTTCACGAACTTGGTCACCTATTTGGTGCTCGCCACGATAACGATCCAAGCACTGCGCCATTCGCGTTTGGTCACGGATTTGTTAATGCTGGCGCGGGTATTCGTACCATCATGGCTGTAAACAGCAACCCACAAACCCGTGTTGGCCTATTCTCAACGGATGACCAAACATTTAATGGTGCGTCTTTAGGTAACGCAACCGTTGCCGACAACGAGCGCGTTCACGCACAACGTCGTGGCACCATTGCAAGCTTCCGTTAATTCGCAAGCTCTCGTTAATTCGAAAAGCTACGCAAAAAAAACGGAGGCAATGCCTCCGTTTTTTTGTTCCCAATTAATTCTAGTTTCACCAACCAAAATCGGTTATGGGTGTAATATCTTTTTCTGCATCTTCGTTGGGGATAAACGTAACGCCCGGTTTTAGGTGTGAGCAATCTACTTTTGTTGAATCAAAAATTTCCAGTTCTTCGATAAATTTTTTCGCGAACTCTAATAAAACATCCTTGCCTAACATTGATGAATCTTCTGCTGCTTTCCAAAGAGAAGAGCTGAAAATTTCTATACGCAAAGTAAATTGATCAAATAAAACGTATACATCTATACAAAAATTTTCAATCCCATTACCAAAAAAATGATAAAAGCAGGTTCTGCCAAGCAGTGTTATTTTCTCTATTTCGTTAGGTATTCTAGGGCTTATAGATGTTGGTGAATGATGGATGCTATATGAAATACCTTCTGAGCTAATATCTTTATAGATTTTTTCTTTAATTTCGTTATCAGAAAATCCTAATTTATATCTTGGTGTAACTACCAGATATGTAGAGGCTATAGCCTCTATATTTTTGTTGACTGTATTTGCTTGACAATAAACATGATTGTTTGAAAGTCGGCAATATTCATCAATGTCTGTATTGGGTACAGGATATTTATCTTCGCTAATGTCTGTTTCGAACGAAAATACTTTTACATCGGAGGTTTCGGTGTAGTCAAAAAATCGAAAATAGTATTGATTTACTCGAAGAACATATTGTTGAGATTTTTTTTCTGAAAAACTAATGAGCTTCATGATCAAACCCTTTGTTCTGAACTAAATCTGCAAAGGTTATATTGCTCTCAGAGATTTTTTGGCTATTGGCTAGGGTTTGTTTTTCGCTCAATAATCGATTTGCCATTGCTTGGTGTAATTCGGAGACCTTGTTGCCGTGGGTCGAATTGCCTAATTTAGATTTTTGTCCGCCACACTCTTCTATTAGTTTTTCCAATCGGTGTATTTCTGAAAAGGGTGCGTTAAGAGAAAACTTATGGCTACTCAGTTTAACATTAGCCTCTTTCACTTTTTCTAAGGCTTGAATTAAAACTTTAACGCTATCTTGCATTACAATTGTTTCGTAATCTCCGTGATTGCCTGGCTTCCAAGAGTTTTCTGAATCTATTAATATTTGTGCAAGTTCATTTGCACTAGCATTCGAAGAAATACGATCATTAGGTGATGTCCATACTTCACCATTATCTACTAGATAAGACGGGCAGTAATAAAGATTCGAGTTGGACTTGTCTGATTTAGCGTCGAGTATGGCGCCAATAGATTTAGTGGTCGCCTCTATATGAAAATTTTTTTCGCTGTTTTTAATGGCTGAGATAAAAAATAATTTCTCATCCAATATATCATTTGTTTTCTTTTCATAACGCCATGTACCTCTGTCATAATTAACTTTGTATAATCCTTCAGTACTTGATTCATTATGTTTTAGGGGTTTGATCGCGTATATGTATATACCGGGACCTTTGTTAGTTCCTTCTGTCTTATGCTGAACACTTTCGTAGTAAATTCTTATTCCTGGTAAACCCGGATGGTTGATGTCTTTCATGTAGCTCCCCGTTTGAATAGGAGATTTACCATCTGCACCACCAGCGGACATCGATATTAGTGTTTTGCTAATTTGTATAACAAATTTATAACCACCGTTTTTTTGATCATTAGGGTTCACATAAGTGACAAAATCAACAATTAAGTTAGGATCAATGTAAACCGGCTTTCCGGTGTTTCCCATTGTATTTCTTGAGAAGTATATAAAGTTCGAAAAGTTTTTACGTGCCATTTCTGCTACCTATAAAGAAGTTATGCGGTATTAGTGCATGAATTTAGGCAAGTGTATCGGCTAATGACGGTATTAAAAGTGTTTTGGAAGGAAATTTTTAAAATAGATGATACTTATATTTCGAAGTTTTAATGGGTTTATTGCTCTAGTATTAACTGAGTAAACTTAAGTATTAGTTAAATTCTAGATGTATGCGTTAGCTGATGTTTTCTAATATGTTGGTTTATTAATGTAGGGTTTATCTAGCGAGTCGGTTTTCTTGGCAAGTTGTATTTTTGAGTCGTAGAGTATTTTGAGTTGCCGCTCTATTTTTTTAGGCTGGTAATTACGGAAGTGTAAATTGTATTTAATGTTATTTTTGAATTTATTAATGTTTTATGCTGCTAATTATAAATGCAATTTTTATCGAGAGGTTTTGTTGAGAGATATTTATCGAGGGATTTTTATCAAGAAGCTCTAAACCGTTTAGAACTTCTTGAGTTATTTAAATTAACGCAGGCTTTTACAGTGTGTCGTCAAAGTCGGTCATTTCTGCCCATAGGTCGTGTTCGTCGGCTTGGAATATTTTTGCCGTAACCAAATCACCGGGGGCTAGTTCGGTTTCGCCATTTAGATACACCATGCCGTCAATTTCTGGGGCGTCGGCTTTGGTTCTACCAATGGCGCCTTCTTCGTCAACTTCGTCAATTAAAACGTGGACGGTTTTGCCAATTTTGTCTTGCAGGCGTTGCTTGGATATTTCGGCCTGTATTTCCATAAATCGGGCGTGACGCTCTTCTTTAACTTCGTCGGGCACTTGGTCGGCGAGTTCGTTGGCTTTTGCGCCTTCTACCGGTGAATACTGGAAGCAGCCAACGCGGTCTAGCTGCGCTTCTTTTAAGAAGTCGAGCAGTATGTTGAAGTCTTCTTCGGTTTCACCCGGATAACCCACAATAAAAGTGCTGCGCAGGGTTAAGTCTGGGCAGATAGAACGCCATTTATGAATGCGCTCTAGGGTGTTTTCTGCATGAGCTGGGCGCTTCATCGATTTAAGAATTTTCGGGCTGCCGTGTTGGAACGGGATGTCTAGGTACGGCAAAATTAGGCCATCGGCCATCATCGGAATAATGTCATCCACGTGCGGATACGGATACACATAGTGCAGGCGCACCCAAATGCCCAAACTTGCCAAGCCTTCGCACAAAGACTTCATGTTAGATTTCATGGGGCGGCCTTGCCAAAAACCGGTGCGGTATTTGATGTCTACACCGTAGGCACTGGTGTCTTGGGAGATCACCAACAACTCTTTAACACCCGCATTCGCTAAGCGCTCAGCTTCGTCCATAACATCGCCAATAGGGCGACTGACAAGATCGCCGCGCAGTGACGGAATAATGCAGAAGCTACAGCGGTGGTTACAGCCTTCAGAAATCTTCAAGTAAGCGTAGTGACGCGGAGTCAGCTTGATGCCTTGGGGTGGAACCAAATCGATAAGTGGGTTGTGGATAACTTCTTGTGGAACGAACTGGTGTACAGCACCAACCACCTCCTCATAGGCGTGGGCGCCGGTAACACTAAGCACATCAGGATAAAGCTCACGAATTTTCGCGGCTTCGTTACCCATACAACCGGTAACAATCACCTTGCCGTTTTCGGCCATGGCTTCACCAATGGCTTCTAGTGACTCGCGTTTGGCGTCGTCGATAAAGCCACAGGTGTTCACTACCACCACGTTCGCGTCGTGATAGGTGGGGGATATTTCATAACCATCGGTACGCAGTTGAGTCAGAATCCGCTCTGAATCCACAAGGGCTTTGGGGCATCCAAGGCTGATAAACCCGACTTTTTTCTGACTCATTCGACTACCTCAGTTAAGAAATTTGTGGCTGAAAATTAGGCGCGCGATTGTATTACAGCTGTCATCGGATATCGAACACTTCTTGGCTATATGTGAGCGATTGCGCGTGTTTAAGGGCGGTGTTTAGGGCGACGGAAGAGTTGGTACCCGAGAAATAGTAGTTTGCCTAGCGTTAAATTTCATGCACACTCATACGATAGTGTAAACAAGATGAAGTTCTCGCAATTTTTTGCAGTAAACACAGGGTAATCTAAGTATTAGCCCTTTATTTTATAAGTTATCTGGTTGTATACATGATTCATAATTCCACCGATCTCGAAAAGGCTAGAAAACTCGATTCTGCGCTTTACGATCTGGTTCGTGATGTCGATGTTTTAGAAGCCATTGCGCCACAAAACTTCCAAGAGCAAAAGAAGATATTTTTTGAGAGTAACTTCTCTATAAATCCAGAATTTACCTACAAAAAATCACCGTTTAACTCGTTTCAAAAAAAGCGCGCGCTTTACAATTTACCGGTTGAAGATATTCTCGATGAAGACCTTGCGTTTTTGTACGCAGAAGTGATCGAGTCTTATGTCGACAAGCTCGACCAATCTTTGTCGATCGGGTCGCCAGATTTTTTATACGACTCGCTGCGTTATTTTGGCGAGCCAAACGAAAAAGATCTGAATAATGCGAATTTTATTTTACATCTACCCGATGATCTTGATGAAGAATTTTGCGATATCGAAACCGATTTAATGAATGCCCAACAAATTCAAAAACATATGGATGAATTTGCCGGTGCGCAGGGTTATGAATATAAGATCAAAATTGAATCTGCTATGATTGCCAATGCAGTGGTATCTGGCAGAACGCTAAAAATTAATCAAAATGCAAAAATTCCAGAGACCGAAGTTTACGCACTCGCTCACCATGAATTAGGTGTGCATCTGGTGACAACATTAAATGCCGCAGAGCAACCACTAAAAATTATGTCATTAGGTTGTCCGGTAAACACTAAAACCCAAGAAGGTATCGCCATTTTATGCGAATACTTAGCTGGGTTTTTAACCATTCCGCGGTTAAAAGTTTTGGCGTTGCGTGTAATTGCCGTAGACTCAATGATTAACGAAAAAGATTTTAAACAAACCTTTTTATTGTTAAAAGAAACCCATGGTGTTGAAGAAAATCTGGCCTACACCATTACCGCGCGCGTGTATCGTGGTGGTGGTTATACCAAAGATTATTTGTACCTGCGCGGCTTGCGACAAATGCTTAACGCCTATGAAAAACACCCAAACTTCCAAAACCTGTTGATTGGTAAAGTTTCATTTGAATATATCGATGTCATTTCTCGATTAGTCGAAAAACATTATTTAAATCCGCCTAAATTTATCAGCCCTGCTATTGCAGCACCGGGTGATATTGATGCTGTTAAACAGTTTGTCGCTCACTCTATTAAGTAAAATATGCTCAGTTATCAACACGCTTTTCACGCAGGCAACCACGCCGATGTTTTAAAACATTGGTGCCTGCTTGAAACTCTATTGTATTTACAAAAAAAAGATAAACCCTTCGATTACATTGATACTCACGCGGGCGATGGCCTCTATTCGCTAAAAAGCCAAGCTGCGTTAAAAACCGGCGAGGCCAGCGCCGGAGTATTAAAATTAATAGATAATCAGCCCGAAGTCTTGAAAAACTACTTAGATGTAGTGCTTTCTTATATCGCACAGCATAAATATCCGGGTTCACCAAAGTTAGTGCAGCAACACTTGCGCTCGGGCGATCATGCATGGTTTTTTGAAATGCACCCGCAAGCCATTACCAATTTGCAAAAAAAACTGGCTTCTAAAACAGGGTGTTTTGTTAAAACTGAAGACGGTTTTAAAGGTTTATTGAGCTTGTTGCCTAACAAAAACAAGCGTGCATTAGTTTTAATGGATCCATCGTACGAAATTAAAGCAGATTACAGAACCGTTGTAGAAACCGTTGAAAAAGCCTACAAAAAAATGCCGCAAACGGTGTTTTTATTATGGTACCCAGTAGTGGATCGAGAACAAATTACGCAATTTGAAAAACACATTAAAAAAACTGTTTTAAAAAACGTGCATCTATTCGAAATGGGTGTAGCCGATGACGCTAATAAAGGTATGACGGCTTCGGGCATGATTGTGGTCAATCCACCATGGACCTTGCCAGAGCAATTCAAAAGCGGTTTTGGTGAAGTTTCTCAGCGGTTATCCGAAGATGGAATCGCGAGAACTCGATATGAATTATTGATCGCAGAGTAATTCATGGATTAAAAACTCTGATTAACATATGAAAACATTGATCAGAGTTTTTATGTTCTCGTAGAATTAATAGCAGCATAACAAATGGTATTGTTGTTGAAGTCTTTTTATTGTATTAACGTTTTAACTATTGTGTTTGTTAATATGTCGGGAATTTCTTCCGCTAAAAAATGCGCATTGTTTTCAAAAATAAACACGTTTTCATCCGGTATTTTTAAATGATCTATTAAAAACGGAATTTGCTGTGTGGTTAGGGTTTCGTCTTTAGCGCCCCAAAATACCAAGGTTTCACCGGTAAATTTCTCAAATACAACGGCATTGATTTCTAGTTGCGAAAATAACCTATCATCAATGTGGCTGTAAAACGCAAACAAAGCATCGCTGCTGCCCTCGGTCATAGGTTTTACATAACCTGCGCATTCTTGTTCAGACAGTTCGTGTTCTCCTAGGCCCATATTCTCAAAGGTTTGTTCAAGAACCAGTGCACTGGTAACTCGGTTTTCATAGGCGTCGGTCATTAAGCGTGTGAAAATGTCTAGTTCAAAATTGGGATGATTAAAACCTTCTTCACGAACAATGGTATTTAACACCATTAAATTATCGATATGCTGCTTAGAATTTTCGGTTGTAACATCGTTACGCAACATCTGCCATGCTACCAATCCGCCCATATCGTGAAATAACAAACTGTAATTATCTACGCCAAGACTATTAAGTAGTTGTTGAACGTAATTGGCTTGAGAAGAATCGCTATAAATAGCGTTTTTGTTTTCTGGTTTACTGCTTGAGCCATAACCCAACAAATCTATCGTGATTACCCGAAAATGATTTTGTAACGTAGGAATCATCTTTCGATACATCCAACTGGACGTAGGCACGCCGTGCAATAACACCAAAACATCGCCTTCGCCGTGATCGGTAAACGCAATTTGAGAACCATTTTCTAGGGTAAATAACTGCTGCTGTGCGCGATGGTCTTTATAATTGCTGGGTAATTGGTATTGGTTAGAAATGTGAGTGCCAATATTGTCGATATTTCTACTTGTAGTGCAACCTTGTATCAGCATGGCTGCAAGGGTTAGCGTAAACACTTTTATCAAATGAATAGCGCGGTTGCTTAGCAATAAACTCATCAATAGATACCTCAATTCCATTCTCTAGTTTTAAATCAATTGTTTCGTCACATTCAAACCACTTGCCGAAACTTTCCATCCACAAAGCCGTAAACGGTAAAATTTAAGACTATTTTCGGGTATTGCGAAAAATTTAATGACATGTCCGCATTGTCGAGCGTGTTTTTACACACATGTGTTAAATCATGGCTCATTTGTTAAATCATGGTTCATTGTTTTCGTAAAATACTGGGTTGATATAATCACATGTATTGTGGAAATTTCTAAAGAGCAATGTCTCACATGAATGAATCATGAAAGAGTTAATGTGAGATTCTTATTGTTTTTTCAGCCACTCAATCGAAGCCGGAATACCTTCGTCAATCATCGATTGATAATGGCCACCGTGGGCAACGGTTTTATAGGTAATTGGCGTTCCTTGTTCTTTTAAATCGGAAACAAATTGTTGATAGGTTTTTTGTCGGGCCGCCATTCGACTGTCATCGTTGGCTGAAAATAAAAATACAGGCATGTCAAAATACGCGATATTTTTGTGGGGCGAGCTATCCATGAGCGCTTTTTTAAACGCTGGAATTGCGGTTGACACTTGTCGTCCGATATCAGATAAATATTCTTCGGTATTAAGCACGGGCGCATAGGCAATAATGCCTTTTAAAAAAGGTAATTTCTGAGGAGCCATAAGTGCAACCGTGGCAGCTGAGCTGTGTCCCGCAAAGTACACTTCTTCTTTGTTGAGTTGTTTAAATTCTCGGGTTGCTACAACAAATGCTTCAAAAGCATCCTTAATACCGCCATCACTTTCTACAAATTGGTTAATGGCGCTTAACTGACTGGATTCGTCTCCGGTTTCTGGCCACGGGCCACTCAAATCAAAACTAATTACGGCGTATCCGGCTTCTACGTAAGGAACGTGTTCAGGGGTGTCGCCGTCGCTTAACTGCATACCAAAAAACAAACCTGACCCGGCTGGTGCGATTAAAATCACCGGAATTGACTCTTTTGTTGCAGTGCTTGGCAGATAAACCCATATATTTCCGTTGGTATCTGGATTCTTTAATCGGTATTTATTGGCTTTTAGGTCTTCTGCTTGGGCGATTGATGAGCATAAGAGAACCATAACGATCAGGGCGCGGCATAAATTAAACATAAACTATCCTACTTAAAAACGGCGTAGATGAGATTTTTGAGTAACCATACCCGCACTAGTGTTTGGCTACCACACTTATTCTCATTCAAGCTTATGCGTGATCAGAGTGTTTTTTGACCAAAATCCAGCGTAAATATCAACAATGACTTGTAGGCATTACTGATATTTGGCAGTTAAGAGCACAAAATCACCGTTCAAGCGAGATTGTTACTGTAGAAGTTGCGTTGGGTTATTTACAATAGAGAGTTGTTCTCGGGTTTAGATGCACGAGCGAGTTTGTGTAGGGTTTGATCAAACCAAGTTTGAGGTAAGCCAATTTTTAATCGATTTAGTCTGTGTTACTGACAATATTTAATGCTTAATAACTTAATTACAAAAGGGCCTATCTAGGATAAATCATGGAAAAAATTATGGATTTGTTACCAGATGGGGACCGTTACAAAGTTTTACGTTTGGTTATGGTCAATTCAGGCAGCGCTGCCTATGTTGAAATTCCTATTGATCAAACGGCGGCATTATTAAGTAAAAATAATAAAGGCAAAACCTCGGCGTTAAACGCTTTGAAGTTATTTTTATTGGCCGAGGTAAATTTTAAAGCCTGTGAAAAGAAATTCGGATTCTCCTCTGGCGGTAAGGTTTATAGCGGTGAAGAAAGTTTTAGTTATTATTTTCCAAGTTCTACTTCGTTTATTATTTTAGAAGCGACTAATCCGCAAGGGGATTTTTGCATTGTCTTGCATCAAAACCCCAAAGAAACCCTAGGATACAACCGCATTGCTGTGCCCTGTGCCTACGCAAAAATTCGCCATTTGTTTTGGAATACGCAATCGGCTGCTAACCAAGGCATGGGTGCACACCCAGACGATTTTAATTTAAGTGACGTACAAAAACAGTTACAAGCATTAAAAGCGCTACCACTTAACGATCAAGAAACCATTCGTACCGCGCTGTATACACGAGTAAGCCCAACTAAACCCGAAACACGGTTTTGTTTAATGCCTTTGGTGCAATTACCAAAACCACCAATGATGCGATCTATCAAAGCGTTATTGCAGCTCTCATTTGATATTAAAGGTGCGGATACCAAAAACCTGCCACTGGCCATTGCTAATATTATCGACAGCGAAGTTTCAACCGGGCGCGAACCGATTAATATTGATTTCAAACGCATTCATTCCGATCGCGAACGCTTAAGACAAGAAGCCAATCATATTCACAAGGTAAAAAATCACCAACAACATTGGAAAGTTTTAGAAACTTGCTACCGTGACTACGGATTAAACGTTAGAAGTTGGCAAAAAGACGTTGCCGGTCTTAGCCAATCCATTCAGTTGTTGATGGATCAGTTTCAGCCCGAACACGAAAGCGCGCAAGAAAAGCTGCTCAATTTAGTGGGTACTCGCAAACAACACGAAAAAATCCTCGCCGAAAAAACCGCTGAAATTTCTGCTAAAAACGGCGAGCGCAAACCTATCGCCAAAGACATTGAAAAACTCACCGCCAGCATTACCCTAGCCGAAGACGTTATTAAGCGCGAACGGCCGGTCATTGACAGCGACGATACCTTTGAAATTAGTAATCATTTACGGGAATTCAAAAAAGAAGCCGAGGCAGAGTTAGAGAGTTTTCAAAACAGCGAAAAAGCCAATGCTCGTTTGGGCGAATTGATCAGCAAAAAAAATAAACTAGCAACCAAGTTAAAATTGCTAGAGCAACAATTAAACGACGACTCGAAAGGTTTATTAAGTTATCTAGAAAATCACGCGGCAACGGTGCTTAACAGTTTAAACCCGAGCTTTAAGGCGCTTGTTGAAGAGCCCATGAGTATGCAGGTGCAGGCCGTTGAATGTTTTACCGAATTGTTTGAGTTTGAAAATGAACAAATACTGTTTTGCGGTGAGTTATTAGAAAACGTCAAAATCAAGCCATTTGATGCGCAATCGTTTCGAGAAACTATTTTAGTAGAACTAGACAATGTTCGAAATCAGTACGATAGCAACGAAAAATCCATCGATGAGCTAGATCGTGTTATTAAAGCTGGTGGTGATCTTACCACGGCATTGCTGGAAGAGAAAAAGCAAGAAATTAAAGAAATTGATGCCGAAATTAAGGCATTGGTAAGCTATGAACGTGATCTCGACGATTTACAAGAAAAACAATTGCAGCAAGCTAATTTAGACGAGCAGCTTGAATTGTTAGAGTTTGAAAAAGACCGTTTAAATAATGTCTATATAGAATATTTTGCCATAGAAGAAGAAACTCGCAAAGAAGTATTGAGTATCGAGAAAAATTTCGAGCGCATCAAACAGTGCGATACACAGCTACAGTACTTAAAGAAACTGGTTGCCGACGAACAAGATCAAATACTTGCCTCGGTTGAAGGTGATAACCCGTTAACGGTTGATGAAATAGAACAGTATTTAAACGCGTTAGAAACACTGCAAAATAAATTAAAAGCGAACAAACAAAAATCGCTGGAGCAGTTTAGAACGCTAATTTCGGCGAATATTCTTGCCATAGATGCCGACCTAGCTCACCGCACCGATTTAGAATCCAATGACTTTTTGGATGCTTACCAAAAACTGCGTTCCGAATTTGAAAATATTGTTTCCAAAGAGAAAGAACATTTTATTCAAGTTCGCCAGCACAACCATCAAACCAGCGTTGAAATCAGCCTGCTTGACAGCATGGCACGAGCCATTAAAAACTTTGAAGAGCGAATTAATGCTCTGCTTGGCAGTGTGAAAATCTCTAACCTGACCGGTGTGACCATCGAGATTAAAACCCTTGACGGTTTTAATACCCTACGTCGTGAACTTGCTAATCACGGCTCGACGTCTGATCAGCTAATGGAAGATTCGTTTTATCAACGCTTGTTGGATTTCTGTGAAAAATATTTAATTGAAGGCGCTAACTACGGCAAACTCGATTTAGAAAAAATCATTACCGACGTTAAATTTGTATACGAAATTAACGGTAAAAAAGAAACGACTTCGCAATCGAACGGCACCAGCGGCATGGTTAACGCCGTGTTATTGGCAATTTTAATGCGTCGCCTTGTACCCGAAGACGTTACCTTTACCTTGCCGGTTGTGTTTGATGAAATCGGCAGTTTGGATGAAGACAACCTTCCAGAGTTACGCCGAGTTGTTGAGTCTAATCATTTTGTGTTGTTGGTTGCCAACCCAAACAATAATGGTTACATCGCCCAGCACATTGGCCGTTGGCACGATGTGTATCTGCATAATGTCACCGAAGGCCAGGTGGTGAATAAATGTTTGGCAATTTATATTGCCGAGACCGAATCCCTCGCTGCCATAGATTCTGAAGAATCTTTCGAACTGGTTTAAGGGTGAATTATGCCAGTTGTTAATAGCGACCAAACTATTATTGCGATCTTAAATAATAAGGCGTTATTTTTCCGGTTAATGGATCACGCGCTTGCGGATTACAAAAACCACGCCTTGGAATTTACCATTAGTGACTACGATGCGTTATTGGTAGCAACCACCAAAGGCTTTAACGATACCGAAAGACGCCGATTATTTGATACGCTCAGTATTGATAATTTAGAGCGTAATGGTTTATTGAATTACGCCGATCGCCGTACCGGGCGCTTTCGTTTGCAAGATTTTATTTTGCAAATGCTGCAACACCTCGACAGCAAGCGATTGCGGGAATTATCGTCCGCCGAACTCAATCAATTAATGAAACAACTCGAAGAATGCTATCGGCAAGTGAGCGATACACAAGTTATGTGGATCGCCGGAGACGATAATTTTGAAGAGTTGGTCTCGTCGGTATATTCCAGCTTGCAGCACATCGCATCAAAGTTGAAATCCAATGTGCGAGCCCTGAAAGGCCAGACCGAGCGACTGGCAACAATTGTTGACGAAAAATCTTATATAGATTTAGAACGTTCCGATCAGGTGCGTGTTGCGCTGAATGAAATTTTGCGCATCCACGAACGCCACGTAACGCCTACCTTGCAGTTTTTGGATGAGCGCTTGGATATTCGCCGCGCGCGTACCGAGCTGTTTGGCGAAACTGCACCCATGGCGCTGTTAAAAAAGATTATCGCGCGGTTTGAAGAACGCAAGCTTACCGACCACGTTGCTAAATTACAGCGTATTCAGTTTCATATTTTGGCGATGGGCCGTGAAATTGGCAATATTGCTAAGGGTTTAGACAGCTACGTTAAATACGCAGAAGCTGAACGTCGCCGCTACAACCGCACCGAGCAACTCTACAACGCCTTGCGTGGTGCGGTTGAAGAAAAGCAAACCGGATTATTACGGGATTTTATGCTGCGCCCCGATCACCCGGTATTTGCATCGGCGCGCCCGTTAGGTGGATTAAAAAGCTTTTTGCGCGCTCAATCTGCCAATGTAAATTGGCCTAAATCTGAAGGTAGCTTTGCCTTAAATGAAATTCTGCGTGTTCGTCTTGAAGCCGAGCTGAATAAACCTAGAGTAGAATTTTCTGGCGTTGGCGAACCAACCAGTGATGCAGAAATCGCACAGCGTAAATTCATTGAAAAAATGCTCGCCGTTATGGCCGATTTTAATTACGAACAAAACTACGACGATGCGTTTTTAAGTGTGCATCGGTTTTTGTGTGAGCATTTGAGTGACTATTCGCTAAAGAATCTAATGGATGCCGTGCCCTTTCTTTCCGCGAAAGGCATCGTAGAGTTGGCACTTCCGGCGGCCTTTGCAACCATTGAATACCAAGGCTTACGATTACGCTATCGCAAACGCTGTTACAGCACACGTTCTAAAAGCCACGCGTAAGTTAAAGAGAATCAGCAATGCAAATACAATTAAGCCGTAAAATTTATCGTGAATTAATTAACGGTAATTTAATTAATAAAAAAATCCGCAACGGCGAGCACTTAGAGCCTAATCCGTTATTTGATGAGCTTGCCTCAGAAATTAATCGAGTTCATTACGATCAACTCTACAGCTGTATTGGTTACGAACTCAAGCAACTGGGTGATTGTTTTTTTCTCAACGAAATGGGCAAAGACGAAATGCTCTCTGACGTTGCCATGCGAATCCAGAGCTTATTGGTGATATTGTGCCGTGGCATTACACAAATTCCGTTGTTGATTAGCGTAATCACCGATTTTAATGCCGGATTAAGCCGCGAACACATCGAAAAAATATCTGAGACCGAAGAATACCAAAATATATTGAACGCGGTGGGATTAAAAAATTCGTTAATTAAAGAAATCGAAAACGTGCTTGTGGTCAGAAAAATCGCTTTTTGGAACCACTTAGATCGCTTAGTGTTAAGCGACGGTGGCATTGCCTTATTGGATTCGATGCAAGAGTTGAGTTCGATTTAAAAACTGGGTTAAAAAAGCTAAGAAACTTCCTGCCATTTAAATTAGGTCGTTTTATTGTAGACAAGAACGGGTTATCGAAAATGGCAGGAATAGTACCCATAGCTTTAGAATTTTTGTGTGAACTTAACTTGGTTATTTTTTTATTTAATAATGTGATAATGAATAAAGCTTTTAATCAGTAATCCTAAACCAGAGCAGGCTAACAAGACTCTACAAATCGTCATAAATTGCTTTTCACTCAGGTGCTTTTGTATTTTATAGCCTGCTTGAACACCTAAAAGCGCCACTGGCAGTAACAGTAAATCGTACAATAAAGAAGATCGACTCCAAAGCCCACTTAGCGTATAGGGTACCAATTTAATAACATTCATAAACGCAAAAAATACCGCAGCCTGTGCCAGCCATTGTGTTTTAGGTATTTGTTTGGCAATAAAATAAATATTAATGGGCGGGCCACCGGCGTGCAGTAATGTACTGCTAATGCCAGAGACACATCCCCACACGTATGCGGCGCCGGGTAGTTTGCCAATTAGCGGAATGATGTTGTGCCAAAAAGCAAATAAAATACAAAACAACGCCAATATTATTTGTAAACTCACCGCAGACAAGGTTTGCATGAGTGTTCCAGCTAAAGCGATACCGCACAATGCCGCAAGACTAATGGCTTTTATATCGTTTAAATTGACCGATTTTCTGTACAGACCTACCGTTCGCGCGTCCATAATTAATAACAGTGGCAACATAAGTGCAACCGCCTGTTGCACCGGAATAACCAATGATAAAAGCGGAACGGCCACAACCCCGGCACCACCGGCAAATCCCGATTTTGATATGCCGGTAAGAATTACTCCGACTATGGCTAAAAGCCAAAATACGTAAATGTCCAAATAAACCTACTGTTGTTCAAGTGGTGGTAAATCAAACCATAACGCCGTTAAATCGCTGTTGGCCGTTACTGTGAATGTTTCGCCTAAAGCGCCTAGTGCGTCACCTTCTTGCCAGGTTTTACCATCAATCATGGCTTTGCCACTAATGATATGCAAATACCCGGGTCTACTCTGGGTGTTAAAGGTATAAACTTCGCCAGCGGATAATTGTAATCGAAAAAGGCTTGCGTCTTGATGCATCATTAACGATCCATCTCGACCGTCCGCCGTCACCAATGGCGTTAACTGGCTGTGTTGTTCAATGGCTTTTTGCTCGTAACTTGGTTGAATATTCTTTTGGTTGGGTTGAACCCAAATTTGCAAAAAGCGTAAATTATCGGTTTGGGAGTGATTAAATTCCGAATGCTTTATTCCGCTGCCCGCACTCATGCGCTGTACCTCTCCGGCAGGCACCACAAACTCATTTCCCAAGGTATCGCGGTGTTCAATAGCACCTTCTAACACATAAGAAATAATCTCCATATCGCGATGCCCGTGTGTATCAAAGCCCGAACCGGGTTTTACCAAATCGTCATTAATAACCCTAAGTGCCGAAATACCCATATGTTGCGGGTCGTAATAATTCCCGAACGAAAACGAATGCTTGCTCTTAAGCCAACTAAAACTAGCCTCACCACGATCTTGAGAAGGGCGATAATAAAACATAATAAATGCTTCCAACGATTGAATTTAAGTTGGGAGTAATCTTAGTGATTACGGCGGATAAGAAAAATGGCTTTTATTCGTATGTATTATTCGGTTTAGTCGAACGAACAGCGGTGATTTAATTAATATCTTCCGATGTGGGTAGATCCAGAGTAAGCAGGCGCAACTCGCCCATAAATTCTCGGGTTGCGGGGCCAATTTGGTCGCGGTCTTGGTAGTTTAAATAGAAGCTACAGGTTCTTTTGCTACCTTCGAGTAAGGGCAGTGGTACAACTAATCCAGAGTCTAAATATTCTAATATGGATAATTTAGGCAGCCACGCGTAACCCATGCCTTGTTTAATTAATTCTATGGATGCGCGCATTTGTTCTACTGTCCAGCGTTGTTCTGCACCTAACCAGCCGGAGCTTGCGTTGTTGTGTGTGGCGGAATCGCGAACGATGATTTGTCGGTAAGATTTTAAATCTTCGTAACTGAGTTCGCGTTTAAGCTGCAATAACGGGTGATCTTTATGGGTTACGGCGATAAATTCTAATAAGCAAATTTCTTCGTTTAAGCCCGATGGCATTGGGAAGGGCGATACTCCAACATCTACTTTGCCTTCTTCAATAAGCTCATTAGTGCCGGATAAAACCGTGTCAAAAATATCGATTCGTATTTGCGGAAAAATAGCAGAGACTCGCTCTAAAGCCTGAAAGACTACTTTTTGCGGAAAGGCGCCATCTACGGCAATGCGTAATTCGGATTCAACACCGGTGCTTAAAGATTTTGCAACCGATTCTATGCGTTGTACTTCGTCTAATAAAAATTCGCCGCGTCTTAGTAGTAATTTTCCGGCTTCGGTTAAAACGGTTTTGCGGCCTTCTACATAAAATAATTTAACGCCTAGTGCTTCTTCAAGTTTATTAACGGCGGTGTGAATACTTGATTGGCTTTTGTGTACCTGATCGGATGCTTGATTAAAACCACCTGCGTCGACCACTGCCTTAAACATGCGCCATTGTTCTAAAGTGGTTTTTTGCATCAGGGGCTGCCCCATTCGATTCATTAGTTTATATAACCGCAGTTTATACCAAATAAGTTGGGTCGTAATGATGTTAATTGAGGGTTATTTACATACGCAAAAACGGCCAACAAGATTGTTGACCGTCATGTTTACTTAGAATGATTTATAGGAAACTCCAGGTGAATTAGAGCTCTCTATTTTAATAGCCTATGAATTCGCAGTGGAATTTAATTATTTTAAGAAGAATGACTGCGATCAATTTAATGTTATTTTATTAAATTTTTTGAGAGATATTATCTTGATTACAGCGTAGTTTCTTAAGAATTCGTTGTATTGTTATTGAGAAATGTTTAAAAAAATAAGTGCGTAAATTTTTTAACGTATTCGAAATTCAATTGTCTGGCAATTTTGAAATTAATAACACATCCATGTATTGCTGAAAAATCCGGGTTAATCAGAAATTTCTTTCTTCTAATTTGAAATTTTAAAATTAGCTTTTTAATATTTTATCTGCGTATTTATGACGGCGTTCTATTTAATGCGTATTTAAATGAAGTGTTACTGCGGCCCGAATTCGTTGGTTACCAAATACCGACATACGCTCGAAGTCATCGTGTGCGATGGGAATGTATTGGCAATCTAAGGGTGTTTGGTGCTCTTCATCTTGATCGGGATCGTGCACAAACAAGCAGTTATCATCAATACCTGTTACCACCATCCAGTGAGGCGCTTTTTTACCGTCTAAACGGTAGGTGCTTACTAAAATTAATACGGCGTGTTTGTTAGCAATCAGGTGAGCAATATCATCATAACTGATGGCTTGGGCATGAATATTAATGTTTTGCTGTAAACACTGCTCATAAAAATGATGATGAACCGTAGCCATGATTTGTTTTTTATGGTCTGAACGCACGCCATCAATAAACAAAGGTTGGTCGGTGCTTAGCCAAACATCGGTAGAAAAACCTCGTTTTTTAGCCGCTAAAGCCAGTCCATAAGGATGACAACCACCGTGGCCGGAAGTCATAAATATGGTTGTGGCTTCTCGCCAAATATCCAGTTCGTTCTCAAGCGTACAGGTGTAGTTTTGCGAAAGGCTGGCCATGGCCATTTGTAACGCCGCTGGGCCACAGGTGAACTCGGTAGACTGCCGATACCAAGGTGTATGACGTTGTACGCCGGGTTCTCGCGGTGCGCGAATACGTTTTTGCATACGCAACGCATCGTCGTGATCACCGTAGTAATCTTGATATTCGCCAAACACGCGATAACCGTTTGCCGCATAAAGGTCGATGGCTTTTTGATTATGTTTGGCAACTTCAAGGCGCATATAGTGACGTTCGTTATTTGCCGCTAAAGATTCCAATTGCTTCAACAACATTAATGCCAAGCCTTGGCCGCGGTAATTACTGCTAACGGCCAAAGAATACAAGCGTGACAGACGAGTGCCTTGGTGATACAGCACCAGTCCGTAGGCAATGCATTTTTGTTCCTCATTGCGAATTACTAGCAAGCTAGAATTGGGCGATTGAATATGACGTTTAAAGCTTCGTGCGCTCAAACGATCGGTTTTAAAACAAGCGGTTTCCAATTCTATCAACGAATTTAAATCGGTAAGCGTTGCCGCGTTGATAGCAAAAGAATGTTCTGCGTTGGTCATTTATATCGGTGCCTTACGGGCGACGTTGTCGCCCAACCACAAATTATCGCTAATGCTGTACCAGAAATTTTTACGAATTCAGTGGCCACGCTGTTCCAATCGATTCAAAAACTCACCCATTACTTGCATGTAAAGCTCATCCCCTAAATAAGCATCTTCAACTTTGTGATCAATGCTTGGGTTGTCGTTGACTTCTAGCACGTAGGCTTTGCCATCCACCTCTTTAATGTCGATACCGTAAAGGCCGTTACCCACCGCAGCGGCGGCTTTTAACGCGGCTTTTAGCACGGGGCGTGGTACCTCAAAGGTTGGTAGCGCATCAAAACCGCCGGAGAAATTTCGCGACGAACCATGGTTATAAATTTGCCAGTGGCCGCGCGCCATATAATAACGACAAGCATAAAACGCTCGGCCGTTAATCATGCCAATACGCCAATCGTATTCGGTGAACAGATATTCTTGCACCAATAAAATCGCAGAGTCTTTAAGCAACGTTTGGCAGGTATTTTCAAGCTCTTCGCGAGATTTAACCTTAAACACACCCTTAGAAAACGAACCTTCCGGCATTTTGATGACCATCGGATACCCGAAAGCCTGTTCGATGTTATCCAGCGTTTGCGGGCTGTCATCCAAAATAAATTCGGTTTTTAGGCTGGGTACTTTTTGATAATTAAAGGCATCGTGTAAATACACTTTATTGCAGCAACGCAAAATCGAGCGGGTATCGTCCATTACAACCAAACCCAATTCTTCGGCACGGCTTGCTAACTGATAAGTTGGGTGATTAATTGCCGTGGTTTCACGAATAAACAACGCATCGTATTGATTAAGATTCGTAAGCTCGTACGCCTCGATAATATCCACAGCAATACCCAGCTTAGCTCCGGCTTTTACAAAACGGTTTAGCGCGCTCTTATCACTCGGTGGCACCTTCTCCGCTTTATTCACAAGCATGGCCATATTCCAGCGCGCACGCTTATCGCCTTTTTGCTTTTTCCAATACGAATTCGCATTAAGCTCCAGAATTTGCGTCATTACCGCGTGTTGCTCTGGCGATAACGCTTTTATACTGCAACGCTGAACCTGAACGCGTACACCGCCAGAATCCGGCAGTAACGTAACCTTAAGCAACGGCGCCGGCCATTCATTAAAAACCTTTACCGCAATCGAACCGTAACGACCATCCAGTGGTTTACCCATGCACAGGATAAACTCCTGCTGCTCGGTAGGCATGTCGTCGTCTTTAATCTGATTCTTCTTAAGCCACAAAATCGCCCCTTCACCGCGCAGCGCATTAATGGTTTTCACACTCGGAATGGCACCGTGGTGACGAGCCTCTGCCAGCAGCGAACAATAATAGCCTTTGCTTAAATAACGCGAAGTATCGCACAAATTCACCACGCGAGTTTTTGGCTCGCCAATCTTCGGGTAATCACGCAGATAATCATCAAAACTAATAGACGTTTCAGGAAACGGTGAATCATCGTTGTTATCAACAACAAACAGGGTTTTTAGCACAAAAGGAGTCCTTGCTAGCAGGAAAAAGGGCGTTGTTTAATGAAAGGTGTAATCGTAAAACTAAGTTGCATTCATAGCAGGAGAGCACAAATAAAGCTAAGTTTTTTTAACCTAAGACCAAGGTTTTTATGTGATTGATGATTGAAAGCAGCTGGCACATAAAAAAACAACTTATAAGTTGCTATAAGTGCTCAAAAGCAACTAATATGTTTCTTATTCCATAAAAAGCAACTTATGTATTTACGGTTATGAATTCGATACTTCATCAAATCAAACAGCGGCGATTAGAGCTAAATCTTAAGCAAAACGACATGATGCTGCGCGTAGGTGTATCTCGCCAGCAGTATCAGCGCCTAGAATCTAAGGGAAATCCGAGATTAGATACCTTAGAGCTAATTGCGAAGGGCCTAGATAGCGAACTCATGCTCATACCAAAAGAAAAGCTAAACGCTGTTATTGAGCTGCTCGAACAAAAAAGCTACGAACCCGATAAAGAACCCGCACTACAAGCGAACCAGCCCGAAAGCCCGGAGAAAAAACAACGGCTTTCCGATGATCCATGGCAAGATTTGTTAGGGGACGAATCATGAGCGGTGACCGCGCTGAGGAAATCAAGGTACTTAAATTGAGCCTGCACGGAAGGCTGGTTGGCCATTTAGTGGGTTTTAAAAGTGGCAGAAATATTCTGAACTTTGCGGACGAATTTAAGCACGATCCAAACCGCCCAACTTTTAGCTTAATTACTCATCCTACTTTCCCGCACGCTAAAAAAATAATGACAGAGCAGTGGGCGAGAAATCAAAAGCTGCATCCCGTCTTATCTAATTTGTTACCAGAGGGATCTTTAAGAGAACTGATAGCTCAAGAGCTTAAAGTTCACATCGATAATGAATTTCATATTCTCTCTTATTTAGGCGCAGACCTGCCGGGTGCTTTAATTGTCGAACCTGTTGAACCAAACGATGTTCCAGAGAGCATTTTGAATATTCACGGTAAAGTTCTTCCTATAAAATTCGATAGAATTTCACCGGAAAATAAATTTTCGTTAGCCGGTGTTCAAATGAAATTCTCCATGAAAGAACAGGATGGACGCTACAATCTTACTAAAGATAATATATTGGGCGATTGGATTGTAAAAACACCTTCTACCAAGCATAAAGATGTGCCGCTTAATGAATACACTGCAATGAAACTCGCAGAATTGGTGGGTGTAGACATTCCAGAAATTAAACTGGTTGAGCTGAATAAACTCGATAACCTACCACAGATAAACTTACCGAATGAAAAACTCGCTTTTGCGATTAAACGATTTGATCGCGAAAATAATACTCGTATTCACATGGAGGATTTTGCCCAAGTATTGGTTAAATACCCTCACGAAAAATATAACGCAGCAAACTACGAACAAATAGGGCGCATTATTTATGAATATTCAGGTAATGGTTTGGCAGATGCACAGCAATTTGCTCGACGATTACTCGTAAACATATTATTGGCTAATGGCGATGCACATTTAAAAAATTGGAGTTTAATTTATAGTGATAAAATCACCCCAAGACTTTCACCCGCATACGATATTCTTACCACAAACGTATACATCAATAACGAACAAAACCTTGCGCTTAATTTAGGAAAAACCAAAGACTGGTATAACGTCTCTCTTACGCATTTTCAATCATGGGCCGAGCACGCCAATATTCCTTGGCGAGCAATTAAACCACATTTAAATGATGTTGTAGAAAAAGCCCGAAACCTATGGCAAGACGCAATCAAAGACCTTCCCATAAATGAAACACACAAACAAAAACTCAAAGAGCACTGGAGCCACCTGCACGAGGATTTTAGAATAAAATTTCATATAGGAAGTTAATTCAAATTTGGGGCTATGAGTATTTATTTGACTCATCCGTGGCTCTCCTTTGCGAACAATCGGCACCTTTGGTGAATTCAAGACGTGTGAGCATTAAAAACAACGGCTTTCGGCCAATAAAAACCCCACCATCGTGCGATGGCAGGGTTTGTTTATTGGTGGCGTATGCGGCTTATAGCAAAACCAGCTTACGAGGGTGGTGCAGGCCGGTGCGGAGTGCTGCGGGTAGAGGCAAGGCTTTACCGGAGGACAGTGGTCTGTCCACGCTGACTTGCGGGATGACTTCAGGGATGCGCCCAGTTATCAGGCACTCCCGGGTAACTAGGCAACACCTCAATGGCTCACACGTTTTTGTCCGAAGTGCGAATCTGCTGATACACCGCCCGCATCAAATGGCTGGCGGCGATATTCCGAAATGCCTCGTCGTTCATCAGGCGTACAAAAATCTCCTCGTTGCCGTCCATGCGCTCAATAAACAGGTTTTCAAGTTGCTTGTTAAATACCGGCTCAAAGTTTTCCATGCTGTTGGCCATCACAGCTTGGCGCAATTGCTCATTGGCTACGGCGGTTTCGCGCACCTGATCAAAAAACAATTGGTCAGCAGGAGTAAACTCGGTACCGAAGCGTTCGTTTAATTTATCCACTAATGTCGAGAGCTGCACTTCTTCGTCGGCTTGGCCTGTACCCACTTCAGTGGGGCCGTAAAGCGCTTCGGGTTCACCCACCTTTAAATCAATCGCGCCTTCGCTGATTTTCTGCAGGCGGTAGTATTTCAGCTCCACTTCATCATCTACTTGCACGGTGCGGTTATCCGGATTGCGTGGCAACTTGGTGAGCAGAAAACGCGCATAGGTGTAGAGCTTTTCGTGGTCAGAGTCTTGATACGGAATAATCTGCGAAACAAAACCATACAGATTTCTGAAACTCACCAACTGGCTTTTGAATAACGCCTGACCTTCTTCGGCCAGTTCTTTGTAGCGCTCGATTGCTAGATCAAGAATGCCGTTCAGTTTTTTGTGCTCACCACCGGTGGGGTTTAAGCGATTGCGGAACCAGATTTCACACCAGGCACTGATTTCCGACTCGGTAAATACTTTCCATCCAGCCAGTGTATGCGCCAATGTATTGAGCTGTTGTGGGTCGGTGTCTTCACCTTTATCGGTAGTTTCGTAATAGGGCTTAAAAGCGGTGTAGATATCTTCCGGCTCATTGACGAAATCGAGCACAAAGGTATCGGTTTTTCCGCGTGTGGTACGGTTTAAGCGTGACAGGGTTTGAACCGCCTGAATGCCCGACAGGCGTTTGTCTACATACATACTGTGCAGTAGTGGCTGATCAAAACCGGTTTGATATTTCTCGGCCACTAATAACACCTGATACTCCTCGGTGTTGAATTTCTCCGGCAGTTCTGATTCTTTAATGCCGTTATTCATAGTCACTTCGGTGAATTTTTTGTCGGCATATTCTTTTAGCGTAATTTCACCGGAGAAGGCCACCAGCGATTTCACATCGGTATAGCCTTTGTCTTTGATGTATTTATCAAAGCCCAGTTTGTAGCGCACCGCGTGTTCGCGCGAGCCGGTGACCACCATGGCTTTGGCGCGACCACCGATTTTATGGCGGGTATGGGTGCGAAAATGCTCCACAATCACTTCCACCTTTTGCGCGATCTCATAATCGTGAAACTCAACAAAGCGTGCCAGTGCGCGAGCTGCTTTACGGCGCGGCACTTCCGGGTCGGCTTCTACTTTTTGAATCAGCTTGTAATAGCGCTTGTAGCAGGTGTAGTGCGCCAAAACATCGTGAATAAAGCCTTCTTCAATGGCCTGACGCATGCTGTAGTGATGGAACGGTGGCTTACCTGTTTTTGGATTTGGCTCATTAAATACCGCCAGGGTTTTAAATTTGGGTGTGGCGGTAAAGGCAAAAAAGCTGAGGTTGGGTTGCTTGGCGCGCTTAAGTTGCTCGCGCAGTAATTCTTTTTTGGCTTCCTCACTCAGTGCGTCGTCATCTATATCCAGCAGTTGCTCTGCAATGGCCGATTCAATGCCGTCTTTATTCAAAATTTTGCGCAGCTCCATTGCGGTTTCACCGCTTTGCGAGCTGTGGGCTTCGTCCACAATCACTGCAAAACGCTTGCCTTCGGTAGAGATCGCCACGCCCTTGCCGTTAGCTTCCATGGTACGAATGGCCTGGGTAATAAACGGGAATTTCTGAATGGTGGAAATAATAATCGGCACGCCATCGGCCAGCGCCTTGGCCAGCTGCTGGGTGTTTTCGTCGATTTTCTGCACCACGCCCAGCTTGTGTTCAAACTGGAAGATGGTGTCTTGCAATTGCTGGTCGAGCACGCGCCGGTCGGTGATTACCACCACCGAATGGAAAATCTTTTCATCAAAGGCATCATGCAAGCTGCTTAAGCGGTGCGCCAGCCAGGCAATGGAATTGGATTTACCGGAACCTGCCGAATGCTGAATCAGGTAATTATGGCCAGAGCCATTGGCTTGGGCATGGCTGGTAAGTGCTCGCACCGCATCCAGCTGGTGGTAACGGGGGAAAATCATCGTCTCTTTGCGGTGGCGCTTGATGCCTTTTTCGGTAACGACGGTTTTTTCTTCGATATCGAGGTGGATAAACCGCGCCAGAATATCCATCAGGCTGTCGCGGGTGAGCGCTTCCCGCCACAAATAGCCAGTGCGCACATCACCGGCTGCCGGTGGGTTACCGGCACCATGGTTATGCCCAAGGTTAAAGGGCAAAAAGAAGGTATCTTTGCCTTCCAATTTGGTGGTCATGTATACCTGCTCGGTATCCACCGCAAAGTGCACCAGGCAGCGCTGTTTAAAGGCAAACAGCAGCTCCTTAGGGTCGCGCTCAAAGCGGTATTGCGCCTTGGCGTGCTCCACATTCCAGTGCGTGGCCGACATCGGGTTTTTCAGCTCCAGGGTCGCCACCGGCAGGCCGTTCACCGCCAGCACTACATCGGGAATGGCGCCGCTTTTGGTATTCACTTGCCGAATAATGGTCAGGCGGTTATCGGCAAAGCGCTCGGTACTGGCTGGGTCCAGCCCGGTATTGGGGGCAAAATAGGCGAGGCGCACGGTTTTACCCACGCATTTAAAGCCCTCGCGCAAAATAGCCAGCGAACCCTTTACCGCCAGCTCCTTCACTAGGCTATCAATCAGCATGGCCGGGGCTTTAGCGGCATCCAGCCCCGTGAGCCGTGTCCAGATTTTGGGCTGGGTTTGTTGCACAAAGGCCACAATATCGGCGGGGAACAGCGCTGTTTCCGGGTCATAGGCTTTTGTGTTGCCCTTTTCATAGCCGCCGAGGCTGATCAAAGCTTGTTCAATGTCGTTTTCAAAGTCGCTTTCTATGTGCATGGTCATTCTTCCGTTGATTCTTGGCGGCTGGATTTAGTACAGTGCGCCCCATGCGGATTGGGGGTGCCCGGTCGCCCGCTGTAGGTCAGATAGCAGCGGATCAAGCTAGCCTCGGTGTGTGTCATCGGGGCTTTTTGTTTTTTGGTGCTTGTGTTTTTTCCAGCTTCTTCTGGCTGCTTTTTACCTGAGCGATGCTCTGTTCCGGCGTTGGCAGGGCTTCGGGCATGGTGCCGCCTAATTCGGCAATGGTCTGGCGCACCTTTTTGCCCACCTCAAAATGGGTTTGATTGGCCTGCTGCTTGCCGCTGACCTGATCGCGTTTGAGCTTTTCTTCGGCTTGGGTGGCGCGGAACAAGTTCGCTGCCAGCTCAGTGCTGCCCATATGGTCGAGGATTTTTTGGCTCTTTTTTAAACCTTTGCGGGCGTGAATGTCTTTTGCGCCCAGCCCTCCATACAAGCCCTTATAACCGTGATCCTGAAATATGGCGTAATCCAGCGGGGTTTCTACACCGGCATCTTTGGCCGCTGCCGCTAGGTATTTATTGTGCTCGGCCAGTTCATTGCGAATGGCGATGCGTTTTTCATCTTCGCTCAGTTGTGCAAATTTGGCACTGTCTTCCAGCTCTTGTCGGCGGGTTTGCAGGGCAAAATAGGTTTGGCCGTTGGCGATGACTGCCTTTGATGGATCGCCATTTTGCACAATCAGGTAGCAGGCATAGCGTGACAAGCGCACATCCTCGACCTGCCTCTTGGCCCCGGAGCCGATATCGACCATAGTGAGGAACTCCTCCATATGGTCGGCCACCTTCTGGCCACTGTTGGTACAGGCTTCCCGCGCCTTATCCATCACCGGTAAAAAGTGGCGGTATTGCGAGTATTCCAGCACCTTGGCTAATTGCCTTGCTGACCAGAATTCATTTCCAGCCTCATCGGTTTGGCGGATGCCTTCAAAAGTGGCGTGGTGCTGGCTTGAAATAGGTGATTTAGGCATGGGTATTTTCCTTCCGTGGAGTAGTAGTGGTGACATCAAAACCGCGCACATTGATGAAGGGCAGAATAGCCCAAATGCCGCGGGCGCAGGGATGCGCAGGAGCGGTGTTGCCGGTGCCAGTTGAGGCACTCATGCCGCCTCCCAATCACGAACATCGATCTTACCCGTGACGGCGTTGGTGATTAGGGCGGAGCGGTATTCTTGGAGCCGCTCGACAGCATTTGAAATAGATAATGCTTGCTCAGAGAGCTTTAATTCTATTGATTCTAAATACTTTGCTATTTCAATTTGTTCAACAAGTGGTGGGCATGCGCCAAACTGATCAGCAATTCTCTCGATGTTCAAATTGAGTTGCGTATTCAGAACCGCTGTTGTTAAAAGTTGCTGTCTCATGGCTGTGAACATATAGAATAAGTAATCAAGGTTCACATTATCCTGAGGTACAAATCCAACAATGCTGTCAGGAAAGCATGCGTCAAAATTAAGTATCGCCATATCTCCAATATTTGCAGCTATGGTCATCACGAGTGTACCTGCTGGAAACTCTCTACTTACCTTCAATCCATCTTCGTTCAATGTTTGCGAATAGCCGGTTATAAATTTCTGGGCTCTAGCAACATCGCCGGTTTGGATAAAAGGATAATCCCCATCGTAAAACCTTGGATCATTTCGAGGTCGGTGTGAAAACTTTCCTCTAAGGATTTGTGTGAAATACTTAATCTTCTTGGGTTCCCAATGCCCCGGAATTTCCCCCAACCATTCCACCCCCGAATCTTTCATCGGTACGGAAGGATCAAGCCCCTTGGTGACGGCGTGGCTGATGAGGGCGGTGCGCTTTTCGGCCAGCTTGTCGAGCAGGGCTTTTTTCTTGGCGATCAGCGCATCGATTTGTGCGGTTTTGAAATCGAGGAAACGGGCGATGGTTTGTTGTTCTTCATAATCTGGACAACAGATTCTGTAATTTCGGATGTCTTTTGCTGTGATGTGGGGAACCATTGGGTCTGTTTTGCGCTGTTCTACCCAACTTAAAAAAAGTGGACAACCTATCAAATATCTTAGGTATGACGGATATAGATCAGATGTGCTCCGAAGGCGAGCCACACGTTGAACGAGTAAAAGTGGGAGATCATCTTGGTGCACTTGTGCAAAGTTCTTTCCAACTTTCGATCCATCCATTCCAATAAGGATGTCATCGCTAGACAATAAATATCGTTCAATATCTTTCGTAACTTCAGGCCAGCATCGCTGTTTATCACCCCAGCGCAATCGGCCTTCCGTTACATTGTCACCTCGTACGAGACGAATTCCGCCTTCATATTGAAATTTTTCACTTGAGAAAGCATTCCCGACAAGCATTTCTATCAGGAAGCCTAACCGGATGGTTTTCCAGTGAGAAGGAATATCCTTACTCCAAAGATACTCTTCTGTAGGTGATCTATCCGGATATGCTGAGTATTGCATCACACCACCTCACCCAACATCGCCACAATTTCTTTTTCCAGCTGGCTAATTTCGCTGGCAATTTCTTCCAACGGGCGCGGTGGCTGGTACACATAAAAATGCCGCGTCAGCGGAATTTCGTAACCTACTTTGGTTTTGCTGTGGTCTATCCAGGCATCCGGCACATGGGGCAGCACTTCGGCTTTGAGATAATCTTCACAGTGGTCTTTGACCAGCTCTAACAACTGATCGTGACCGGTTTCGTTATCAAAACCCAGCGGCAATGGCAGGGCGATATTGTCGGGCAGGCTGACAATTTCGGTATCGCGCAGCTCGCTATCGGGCTCGGGGTTGCCTTTGGCATCCAAACAACTATCAGCGGTTTTATCGCGCTCGCTGAGCGCCGCCAGAATCGCCTTTTTCACTGGTGCGCCGAGTTTGAGTTCGGCTTGTTTCAGGGCTTTATTTAAAACGTTTTCAAATTGGGTTCGGTTTTTATACAGGGTTTCGCCATTCATCTGTTCGAGCAGGGTTTTAATCGCTGCTTGCAGCGCCTCACCGGCTGCCACTTCGGCCGCATAGGCGGCTTCGTTTTTGCGCTTTTTGCTGGTGGCTAAATTGCTAAAGGCTTTTTGCTCATCCAGCTTGGCAATGCGCTCGGCACTCACCTGAAAGTTCAAGCGCAGCGGCCGCTCGACAGTGATTTTTAAAAAGCCGAAATCCTGGTTATCAAACAGTTTGCTGCACACGCGGGCCTCACTTTTGCCATCCACTAATACCTGGCTTTGGGCATCGTGTTCGTATTCGGCATACAGGCGCACCAGTTCTTTAATGTGATCGTCTGACAGTTCATTGCGTTTATTGCCCAGGCTTTTATCCATTTTTTTGAAATGGCGGGTGCCGTCGATGAGTTGCACTTTACCTTGTCGGTGGGCGGGCTTTTTGTTGGTGACGATCCACACATAGGTGTATATGCCAGTGTTGTAGAACATCTGATCGGGTAGCGCGACGATGGCATCGAGCATATCGCGTTCGATAATCCAGCGGCGGATATTGGATTCGCCAGAGCCTGCATCGCCAGTAAACAGTGGCGAGCCGTTAAAGACGATGGCGATTTTGGAGCCATCACCACCTTCATTTTTATCGTTAACCATCTTCGGCGGCTGGTGCATTTTGGCGATCATATGCTGTAAAAACAGCAGCGAGCCGTCGTTAATGCGCGGCAGGCCAGCGCCAAAACGGCCGTTAAAGCCGAGGTTGTTGTATTCCTCACGCACAAAGTCTTCTTCGGGTTTCCACTCCACGCCAAAGGGCGGGTTGGCCAGCATGTAATGGAATTTTTTATCCGGGTGGCCGTCATGGGCAACAAAGCCGTTGGTTTTGTTTTTGGCGTCTTTAATGCCGAGAGTATCGCCGTAAATCAGGTTGTTAATGGGTTCGTCTTTTATCAACAAGTCAGCGCAGCAAATGGCGTAAGACTCAGGGTTG
>NZ_BAAGIE010000010.1:60000-150654 GCF_054658275.1 Sessilibacter sp. MAH3
CTTCCCCGAGGTGAACCATTGAAGTTCCCGCAGGGTGATCCCGGTACACTTGGCAATCTCTGCTGGCGAATTGGGCCAGCACGCCACGAGGTTCTTGGCGATTTCGGCCGCGTTGTCATAGTCACTGTCGGCCCAGAAATTATCATCCTCGACGATATCCTCCGGTGCCTTCTCACCTGTCAGTAGCCAGGTACAGCCATCAAAGCCATCGTGGTTGAAATATCGGGGCTGATCGGGCGGCAGAGAGGTCTCCCAGGATGACAGCCATGGACCGGGTTCCCAGTCGAGTCCACCGGTCACTGTTGGCACCGGCACTTGCGCCGATAAGGTCAGCCACTGCTGGATTCTGTCTTCAATCTCGCGGCTGTTCACGCCTCTGTGACCATCACTGACACGAAAATCGTGGTCAACTTGAGCGTACCGGCAAAGGGCCTGGATGGACCCGGTAAGAGATCGGTCATTTCCGTCGTGCTTTCTCAGCAGCCACCGGCTGGAGTCCTGGGCTGAGCGCAGGGAAGCTGGAAGGGATTTCTCCCTGGCATCGGCGACCTCGACCCGGACTCCGATCTTTGCCATTTCCCCTCCCAGTCCAGGGCTGGCAGTCGCGAGGTGGCGGTTGATCCGCAGGATGTCGGGGTGGCCACGCAAGCCTTCGGCGTTACGCCACGCATCCAGGAGAACATCCCGGAAGGCCTGGGGTTGATCGACTGGTGTGAAGGTCATCCACCGAATGGGTAACCCGGCAACGGTCAATCCATAAAGTATGAGCGGGCTGAGCCCGTATCGCTCTGCATCCTTGATCTTGATCGGGTCCCCCACCGACACAATGCCATGCTCCGGATGATGGAAAAGGAACTTGGCAATCGAAACGTAGAAATGATGCTCTCTTGCTGATGGCTGCGTCTGTTGATTCATGCCCCCTCCTGGGGAAATGCGAGCTTCCCCGAGAACTATCGTAGGCCTCCCGCTCTGCCAACAGCCGGGCCAACAGCAGGGAGCTTGATAGTTCGGATCGATGATCTGGATTTCTACTGCAGGAGTTCATTCATCCTCTCCTGAAAATAGGCTGGGTATTTCTCCATCACCGCCATAGCTCCGTCCCGATCTTTTTTCAGCGCCTTCACGAGATCCTTCTTTTGGGTCGCTGCCAGGTTCAAGGATGCGGCGAGATCCTGAGAGATGACACGGTCCGAAAAGCCAAGCTCATAAAGGGCAATGGTGGTTTCCGTGGGCAGACCATATTTCAGTCGCTTTTGAAAAAGCTGCAGACGATTGATCAGGTCTCCGGTGCCATCTTGGGCAAGGGTTTCGATAAATTCAGACACAGCGCCTACAACAAGCGCTCCGTCATATGCGAGCGTCCCTTCGCAGACGTCGACGACATGGTCGATCTTGAACTCCCTCCGGCGGGTGCCCCATATCATCTTGGCTTTTCGCTTACGGATGATTTTCAGGAGATCGCTGAAGCGCTTTCCACTGATCCATCCATGTGAGATTTCTTTAAGCACCTCCGGTTTATCGAACTTGGTGAATATGCCACCGTTGATATGCCGGGTAAGCAATGGCCAGGCAAGATCGAGCACTTCTGTTTCATCAACAATCGGAAGTAGGCTGTCAGCGTTGGACTGAACCCATCCCTCAATGGCTTGGGCATCCTGAATTCCGTAAAGCGTCCTGCCGTAGATTTTGCGGCGAGCTGGATCGGTGATGTTTGCAGAGATGTTCCCAGCGAGAAGCTGAAACAACTCGCGGATATGCTCCTTTTTCTGATCATCAGCCAGGAAGAAAGCCAGCGTCCCTTCGGCCAGGCGGGTCACATCAGCTTCCGAAAGACCATCCTCGGATTCATCCCAATGGGACAGCAGAAAGCTCTCGATGGCACAGATGAGGCTGATTCTCCAGGCGACTTGCCGCTCGACACCGTCTCGTGAGAAATTTTTGTCTCCATGTTGTGCAGCTATCCCGGCAGCCAATTTGGCGACTTCATCAGGATCGTCGATATAGGCCTTGGCAAAATCCAGAGCCTCCATGGTGATGGTGTACTTCTCGTCATCGCTCTTGATGGGGTCAAAGATCGATAGAAGATTGCTGATGCATGGCTCAGAATTGCGCGGTTCCAGAAGCTCTTTCACCTGGTCCCAGCGCCATTTGTCGTTACGGGCCTTCCGCTTGTCAAAGATCACCGGATCGGCAAACAGGATGCTGCCTTCGGTATGCATCCCGGCTCGGCCCGCTCGGCCAATGAGGTTATGGAAATCGCGAACCTTGATGCGCTCCATGCCCTGGTAGACGCTGGTCACGATGAGGTATCGAATCGGAAGGTTTACTCCCTGCGCCAAAGTGGATGTACAAACGACGAATCGCACAAGGTCGTCACGCATGGCATGCTCCACAGCCAGCCGGATACCATGCGGTGTATTGCCATGATGGGAAAAAATCCCGTGTGCCGCGCTCTGAGACGCCGGGGCGTCAGCGCCAAGATTCTCGACATGCAGATGTGTCAGCCGCGCAACTTCCTGGGCGTCTGAAAAATCTGACGGCAAGGCCAACGGTGCGCCTCGCTCGATAATGTCGACGGCCTTTTCACAGACGCTGGCCGCTGTCGACTTCCGCCCGCAGAAAACAGCGATACTGCCATTCGGGACCAATTTCAGACCGAGGTAAAGTGCGATAGCCTGCCCGTCAGTCTTTTCAGGGAAAAAACGGTCCGTCCTTTCCCGCTTCTTCCTTCCGAGATTGAATCTTTCGATCACCCTCGGAACGAAAAACTCGCCTTGTTCGGCGTCACGGCTGTCGACGTACTCGATCTTTCCCAACTGATCGAGCCAGCTCGCGAATCCGACCGACCTGAAAGTCGGAATCAGGGTTGTGCCTTCGATGACATTGGGCACCCCGTTGAGCCATTCTCCAACAGCCTCGGCGTTGCTGATGACCGCTGAGATCAGCACCTTCTGAGTTCCTTCGGGAATCATGGAGCGCAGCGACGTCAGGAGCAGCTCGTATGTGATGCCTCGGGTGCCGCTGTCGAACTGGTGGCCTTCATCAAAAACCAGCAGGCCAACGTGGGCAGCCAGTTCCGGAGCATGCCGAAGGACGTAGAGTAGCTTCTCGGGGGTTACGACCAGGATTTGTTGGTGCCCCAGGAGTTCGGCAATCTCGAAGTCGGTCTGTAGGGCATCGGACAATTCATCCACCTTGGTGGGTTCGTTGTGGAATGCCTCCACAAGGCTGTTCTTGATCTCATGGCACAGCGCCCTGAACGGGGCGATGATGATGGCCAGAGACACGCGCTCGGCCAGAAACGCGCTTCGAAGGATCAATTCAGTTGCCTTCGTTTTGCCAGCGCTGGTGGGCATTTGAACGATGGCAGACTCGCCTTTAAGAACATCCGCCTTGCCCAAAAGGTGTTGGGCAGGCCACAGTTCCTTGATGAACGAATCCTTTTGCAGCGCGTGGAGCCATTTGTCTCGGGGCAGCCCGGAATATGACGGCAAAGCCTTCCAGGCAGAATTTTCGAGCTTTTTCCTCAGAACCGCCGCGATCACATCGCCAAACAGAAGCTGCCTGGGTGTGCCGAATTCATAGGCGGCGTCCCTCAGCTTCGTGGCGAGAACGAGAAGATTTTCTTCGCCATTTCCATCCTCGAAAAACTGGAGAATCCATTTTGAAATCCCGTCGATGAATCCGCCGAATGGTCCCTCAGCTCCATCAAAATAGGTTTCCAGATCGGCCTGCAGCAACCAGAGCAACAGGTCCTCCAAACTATCGCCATCCAAGTCCGGGCAGTCACCATCGATGCGCTTCGCCAATACCGACGCGCTTCCGGGAAGATCGCACAGGTAATAGGAGGCGGAGCCCAAAATCACGAGGTATGGATCAAGTGTCTCGTTCAGCTTTGACTGGAGGTAGGAGTCAAAAAAGCGGGCGGAAAACAGCAGATTGGTTCTCAGCTCCGAGAGGGAATCGGGATCTGGCTCGTTCCGGTTGATAGCAGCGGCAAGGTCGCCCAGCAAACCAATTGAGATAGTGAACAGCTTATTTGGATGTAGTGATAAATCTATCTCCTGATATTCTTCAGGTACATGGTACTCGATCATCTTAGCTTTTGATCGAGTAACACCCAAAAGACGATTGGATTTTCTATCAGGCCTCATCCGCAGCCCTCCGGTAGAGCTCGTGGACAAGGTCCATCATGTCGGGTCCCTTGATAACCAAGAGGACAAGGCTGTCGCCATTAGGATGAGGAAAGACCTCCTTGGATTTTGCTGACTTGGGAATTTTCCTGCAGTCTGCCGAAGCCAATTCTTCGGCGTCGAAACATTCATCTGAAATGATGGCTGCAGCGCCGTAGGTTTCCTTGTAGGGCATATCTACAGGGCTTTGAAATCTCTCGATCCTTTGAGCCTGTTCGATTTCCTTTTTTTCAAAGAGCTTTTGCTTGATGAAGTTCAGCGATTCATCGATTCGAATGTGATCCTTGGCTGAATCGTTGATGGCATCCTGCAGGCGGTTGATTTTAGAGGCGGAGAATTTTGTCTTGGATTCAAAGACAAACAACACGTCCTTGGTGGAGGCTTCGCCGTTTTGTTTATGAAATCGGAATCCAATGACATCGCTGCCCTTGGGCGATTCATCTCGAACAACCTTTGATGACCACCGTACCCTGGGTACCCAGTAACCGAGAAGCCATTGCAGGTAATCGGAAACCAGAATTTCCCCAAAATCTCCTGCTCTGATTCCTGGGCCGAGTTTGGATGTTCTGCAAGGGAACTTGATATTGGTCAGATAATCCGGTCGCGGACGTTTGCCCCGAAGGAAATCGATATCTGTATCCAGACAGTAATGATTCCGGAAGTGTTTCGCCCAGGCCGAAAGCACTTCCTCGTCGTTCTCATGACGGAACTCCCAGACCTCGACCTCCTTGCCATCAGCGGTCTTCAGTCGTTCGCCGGTGTCGACCAGCCATTTAGTGTGTTCCGAAGTCCAAGGCATTCACGTCCCATCCCTGATTTAGTTGCCCTTCAATTTCAACAGCTCATCGTCCAGTCCATAGCGAACCACGTCGATCCGGTCGCTGCGTTGGGAAACAAAATCACCGGTCATCACTGGGAGCTGAAATGGGAAGAATGCCGGGTTATTCAGGAGCAGGCCCAATGCGCCCTTGGCCTCCGGGGTGGCCAGGAGTGCGGATTCGAACATCAGGATGGCCAGGTTTGGCTCGGCAATGTTCACCGGGGCGGCTTTCTCATAGCAGCCTTTGGCCTCGGAATCCTTCAGGGCTCCCCAGGCGACAAAGGAACGGATGACAAATCTCGCATATCGGCTCACGGTTTGCCGGTCGCCGTACTGTTCCTTCAGGCGGTTGATGATCTGCGTCTGGGTCACCTGATCCTGCAAGGCCAGCAGACGGCCGGTCTGCCGGGCCACGTTGAACCAGAACGGATAGACCGCTGAGATCATCCCCCAGTGGACCGCCAGGGCCATGGACGGGTTCTCCCGCAGGAAGGCAAGCGAGGCATCCCGGAATGGAATCAACTCGGGGTCAGGAGAGACCCAGATCTTCATCAGGTTGTTGACCACAAAGGTCCGGGTCTGATCGCTGCGTTCGCCCTCGGAGCCGTTGCCTTTCCTATCAGCGAGGAACTCATGCAGCTCCTGGCGGATGGTTTTGGCGTCGAGCCCCGCCAGCAGCAGATTGGCTGCTTTCTGCATCCACTCGAAACGGATCGCCTGCTTGATGCCAATGGCTTCATGTCTTTTACCCATCACCGTGTTCTCCTTTCAAACTTCACAAGGGGCACGATGACTTCTTCGATGGCTACACCGCCGTGACCTACGATGGCATCTCCCGGATTCACGAATGCGTCGCGGCCACCGGCCACCAGGGGGAAATAATCTGCGGGCAACCCGACCGGCTGCCACTCGTGGGCAAACGGGAAGGCCCCAGCCACCTGAGCGCGGAGTTCCGGCGTTGGATAGACACGAACCCGTTCGCCGCGAGTTTCAGCAATCACACCTTCAGACGGGCGGCCTTTGCCTTCGCATTGGATGTTGCCGTGATCGGCCGTCAGCCAGACCTCATAGCCGTATTCCAACAGTTGGCCGACCAGAGCAGCCAGGAACCCGCCCTGGCACCACTGCTTGATCTGGTTGTGCATCCCGGCCGAGCCGAGCTGCATGCCGTGCATGATCTTGTCGACCTTGTCCACGACCAGCCCCACCACCTTGGTCTTCCCGGGGTGGATTGCGGAGTCGAGGACGCCCGCAGCATCACCGTCGCCAAGGCCGCGCTGGTAAGCGACGTCGAGACGGGACAGACCATGGCCTTCCCAGAACTGCTTCCAGAGCTTCTCTTCGCTGTTGGTCGAGTTGATGGATGACGGGAAATAGAGCGGCGGCTTGCCCGAGAAGATCGATTGCCTCGATACCGAGGTCAGCGTCGGAATCCAGGCGAAGGTCGCAGATTCGCGCATGACCAGATTGGCGTCCCGCTTTTGCAGAAGCTGGCGAATGGTCACCCACTGGTCCAGGGCCAGGCCATCGACCACGATCAGCGCAGCACGGCTACTACCAGAGTCCTCGATGTCCCGAGCCAGGCGGCGCGGCACGTGGTGGAGCATGGCCGGATTGGTCGGCGGAAGATTGATCAGGCTGGAGTAGTGATCGGCCAACCAACCGGCAAAGGTCGTGTTTAATGCATCGCCGATTTCCCTGAGACGGGTCTGATGCTCGGTGCTGTTGCCGCAATGAACCAGCGCAGAGAGTTCGGCCCATTTCAATGCGAAGGCTGTCCAGTCCGAGTAGCGCGCTTCCGCAGTGGGCAGATCCTTCTCGACAAGGTCAAACAGGCGGGAAATCCGCAGCTCGTCATCGTCCACGCCGGAGGTGGCGATGCCGCTTCGTACCCACGACCCGGCGTCCACTTCAATGTCCTTGGCCTCGACTGGGGTGAGCTTCCCCTCCAGGAACAAGTTGTCGATGTAGACCTTGATGTCCTGATGCTCGAACGGCAGACGGTCAGGGCCGGGATACTTGAGGCCGTATTCCGGCGAATCTTCCCGTACCTGATTGGCGCTGCCGAGCCTGGAAAGAAAGAGCGGCCAGCGTTCCTGCAAAAAGGCGAAGAAGGCCTCATCGTCCGGAACGATCTCGGAGAGCGGCCAGGCTTTGAACCCATCATGGCCTTTGAGAACCTGGATGAGCCGCTCGGCCAGCATCAGTGGAATTTGGAGCTTGCCGTAGTGCAGACGGAGCAAGGCGCGAAGCAGCTCCACCTCGTTGGCGATCAGTTCCGCCGCAATGCCGAACACATGTCGAAGAATGAAATCCTTGGTGGCGTTGTCGCCCATGCGATCCGGCGGCGACTTGCGCTGGGCTTCAAAAAGCGAATCCAGCAAGCTCCGGTCGAGCTTCTCGATGACCGGGTAGCTCAGATTGGGAAAGAGATCCCCCAGGTTGAATGAAAGCTTCCGGCCAGCCTTGAGCAGATCGTAAGGCAGGTACTCCAGCTCCGCATCCTGCAAGCGGAGGACCACCACCAGATCGGTGTGCTCACCCCGGTCCCAGATCGAGCGGTATTTGGACTCATAGGCGTATCTGAATTCGACCGGGTCACTGAACTCGATCAGGTCGAAGCCGCGCCCGCGAAGTTCCAAGGCCAGCTTTTCCTCGGTCAGCAGGCAATCCGGGTCTGCGACCAAGGTCAGTTTGCTGACGTTGGGTACAAGGTCGTTCAGGATGGCGTCTCGCCAACTACTCATTGAGCGCCTCCTTTGACGATCCGTAGCATCAGCAGCGGCCGGATTTCCGGCACGATCTGCCTTGCCGATTGCAGTTCATGCCGCCACTCGGATTCGTCCGCATCACAACGGGACAGTCTGAATTGCCGCACCTCCGGCAATCCAACCCGTTCGATGGCCTTGCGGCGCGAGGCAAAAGAGACGACTCCGCGTTCCTCCTCGCGAGCCACAGAGGCGAGATGCGCCTGCTGCAGGGCGTCGAACAGCTCCTGTCCGGCTTGTTCGGCAGCAATCTGCAAGCTCTCATGGGCGGTGATGGATTCATCCTGGCCGAGTGTGGTCTGCACCTGGGCTTCAGCAGTCTGCAGCGCATCCCAGATATGCCGAGCCGTGGGCAGAAACAGTTTGCCTTCCTCGCTCAAGAACACGCTGACATAGCCGCGCCGCACCATGGGGATGCGCAGGAGTTGTGTCTTCTGGTGCATTCCAGCCTGAAGGCGGATCTCAAAGAGCCCCCAGAGTCCGGAGATGCTGGCTGGCAGCCCGCTTACGCTAACACATGGCAAGGGCTGGCCAGCCGCGATCTGTGGCAGGTTCAGGGCCAGCCCACGGACACGGCTGTTTTCAAGATTGAGCAGGGTTGCGTCGGTCAGACGGTCCGCTTCCCGAGCATTGAACACGGCCTTGCGATGCTCCTGGCCGTCCGGCCAATTCAGATCCCACCAGGAGCGCTTGCGACTGGCCGCGCCGCCGTGAGAGTTGAGGTAGCCCACCGTCATCCGTTCCACCCAATGGGGCAGAGGATGGGAACGCAGACGCTCAGCCGCCTGCACATCCGGCTCTTCGGAGATGCCATAGATGGCGGAGGACTCGCGCACCTGCTGAATCTCATCGCGAAGCCGAGCCACCGTGTGATCGACGGAGGTTTCGATACCATCAGGATTGAGGATGGCCGAGGCGAACACATCCTCGAACAGCTCACCGGCTTGGGCGGAGTCGAGTACGTCGCCGGTCTTGTCGATGCCGAACTCGTCGAAGATTACCGAGAGCTTCTGCTCCAACACTTCGCGGACGCGGAACTCGACCGAGTCCTCAAACACGAAGTTGATTGCCCGCACCTTCTTGGGCTGTCCGATACGGTCCACACGCCCGATTCGCTGTTCCAGCCGCATCGGGTTCCAGGGGATGTCGTAGTTGATGATGACATGGGCGAACTGCAGGTTCAGACCCTCACCACCCGCGTCGGTGGAAACCAGCACACGGTGCGATTTGCGGAAGGCATCCTGGGCCTGCTTGCGTTCTTCCATATCCATGGAGCCGTTCAGGGTGACCACCGAGATCCCCCGGGCTTCCAGAAACTCCTTCAGCATCTGCTGGGTGGGCACGAACTCGGTGAAGATCAACACCTTCAGGTCCGGCTCGTTTTCCTCGGCCTGCAGTTCGTAGATCCACTCGATCAACGCCTCGGCCTTGGCGTCCGGTCCAGCTTGTTCGCAGCGAACCGCCGCATCGAGCAGGGTCTCGACATGGCTGCCTTCGCTCTGCAGAGCCGACACATGGGATTTCAGCAGCTCATCGAGCAGCTCCTGGCCGTCCATGTCGTAGAGTTCGGCCATTTCATCGTCTGGGCTTTCCGATCCCTCCGCGCCGTTTTCCAGCTCCGCCAGGCGCAGGCTGGCCTGCTGTTCGCCTTCCTTGAGCGCGGCAAGTCGCCGTTCCAGCGTGGTGCGGATCGCCTGGGTGCTGGAGACCACCAGACGCTGCATCAGGATCATCAGAAAGCCGATGTGGCGCTTCTTCTCGCGCAGGGCCTGGTTGTAACCCTCGCGCACGTAGTCGGTCACCGCTTCGTAAAGAAGCTGTTGCAGGTGATGACGGCTCTCCCAGGCCACCGGGGCCATCTGCGTGCGCCGGGGTTTGAAGAGCGGCTTGCCGTCGGCATCGATGGCCTTGCGCTTTTCGGTACGGATGACATACGGGGCCACCCGCTCACGGGAGACGCTGTCCATGTCCGGGAAGGCGTCATCATCCAGCAGGCTCATCAGGCGATGGAAGGCATCGGTCTTCCCCTGGTGGGGAGTCGCCGAAAGGAGCAGCACATAGGGCGCGGCCTCCGCCAGGCCTTTGCCGAGTTTGTAGCGGGCGACCTGATCGGTGCTGCCGCCCAGCCGGTGCGCTTCGTCCACCACCACCAGATCCCAACCGGCGGTTATCAGATCCTCGAACCGGCTGCGGTTGTATTCGGCGACGCGCTCGGCGGTCCAACCGCGCCGCTTGTCCATGGGTTTGACCGAATCCAGGGAGACGATGACCTGATCGAACATCGACCAGGCTGAGTTCCGGTGGTCCGCGCTCTTTCCAAATTGGGGGGCCAGACGTTGCAAGGTGCCGATGTCGTCGCCCAACACGAGCTGGAACTGCTCGTTGAAGTGGGTCTGCATTTCCGCCACCCACTGGGTAGCGATGCCTTTGGGAGAGACGACCAGGATTCGCCGAACCAGCCCGCGCAGCTTGAGCTCGCGCATGACCAAACCGGCCTCGATGGTCTTGCCGAGACCCACCTCATCGGCCAGCAGATAGCGCACGCGGTCTCCGGAAATGGCCCGGGACAAAGCGTGGATCTGGTGCGGCAGTGGGATGACGTTGGACTCCATGGGAGCCAGCAATACATGACCCTCGGTGGCGCTGGTGGAACCTTCGAGCACCTCCGCTACCTTGGCCGCTGCGGCCACATAGGCAATGCGTCCGGCCTCGATCTCCGGCTGCAAGTCGGCACTCAGCGGCCGCAAGGCGGAGCGGGGCACGCGCACCACCGCGTCCTGGTTCGGCAACCAGACACGGCACACCGTCTGCCCCCACAAGGTCTGTTCTTCGATGACCTTGCAGGCGCTGTTATGAACGGTGCTGTATTGCCAAACATCCTGCATCGGCATCATCCCGGAATTGAAAAATCGTTGTGATAAACCACGGACGCCAACTCGACTGTCCCGTCGGCGCACTCCCAGTAATGAAGATGGAATTCCCTATCGATATCTCGACGCTGCGCCTTGTCAGAGCCACGCATTCTTTGCGGATCATTTCCGCCTGGCCCTGTCCGAAGAGCGTGTACGGCGGGAAGATTATGTCCTTTGATAGTCTCAATGATTGATCGGAGAATCTTGGGCGGCACGGAGTCCCCTTGGTCGGCGCAAACCTGCTGGCACAACTCCCGGAATCTGGACCCAATGGCTGGAACAATCACGCCGCTCCAGTCAGGGGAACCACCTTGTGCAATCGTATTTTTGAACAGAGCGATTCGGACGGCTAGATCAATTCCAAGGTCGTCAGACGCGCCAACCAGAATGGCGGATTCATCGAGACAATCGATCAGGCCCCGAAAATCGTCACAGACCAACACATCGCCTTCAAAGAACTCGGGCGGGCACGGCAAAACCGGTATATCGTCCCTGGAATGTTCGAGCTCGTGAATATGGGCTCTTACCTGGATTACCTGTTTGGGCGCCTCTCTCAGTATGAGGGAATGGCCCCCAAGAGGTTGGGAGCAGTGCTTGCGTAGAACGGCGATCAACGTGATGCATCGGGCAAGATCGGACTGGAGACCGTCATGAGTTGTCAGCCGAATAACATCCGGATCTGTTTCCAGATGTTCTGACAAGACATCTTTGACCCGATAGTAGGTTTCAAAGGATGGAGTGATCGCCAGAAGCTGGTTGGCAATTCTCGCAACCGTATTGACGTCGTATTCTACTATGCCGTGGGCATTGAACAGTTCTCTGAGTTGATCTCTCAGTGGATACAATCCATCGGCAAAAAGGGACTCTGAAGCCCGCTCGCTCATGTAAATGGCTACCCAGGGCTCATCAAGCAACTTGCTCCAGTCCAGTAGCGTATCCACGTACTGGAAAGCATCATCCTTGGCGCAATCAACATGGGGAACAGCGAGCACGCCTGCGTCAATTGTTACGCTGGGCAGGCTATGCATCTTGATTCCTCCGGCTTGCTTTGCGCTTCATCGCCGCAGCTCTTAGGATTTCCTCGGCCTGCTGTTGGGACTGATCAAAGAATCCTTCCGGCCAGTCTGAGATGGCTCCGTACTCGTTTATCACCACCTCTCGGAAAGCCGACCCCTGCGACGGCTTTTCCACGAAATAAATCTTGGTCTGGCTGTTCAGCTCCTTCTCGGGTGTTGCCGCTGCAATTCGGAAGCGAAGGCGGTCGATGAAATACTCGCTGTGGGTTTCAACAATGCATTGCTTGTTGCACAGCGCCATCGAAAGGAAAAAGTCGCCGAGCAGGGTCTGTACCTTCGGATGAAGGTGCAACTCCGGCTGTTCAAAAACGAGTGTAGAGTCCGTGTCGGCGAGAAGGCACATGACGAGGATCGGCAGAACCTGGCTGACACCTACACCCACATGCGTGAGGTCATGCGTGCTATCCGAATTGGAAAGCCCCACCTTCAGCTCGTGCCCCAATTTACCCTGGTCTCGGCTTTTGACTGAGCTGGCGACTCCCAGATATTGGAGCCAATCGATAACCGCTGCTTCGAGTGTCCGGGTAACGGTCTTGCGGTCAATTACCGGGTCTTTGAAATTTGCCGACGGGATGTAGCGGATCTTCTTGCTCTTGTGCAGTTCAAGAATAGAAGCTGTGTGTTCTCCGCGTAAGCCTACGTCATGTGGGTCCGCTGCTGGCGCGAGCGGATACAGCGGTTTGGGAGCATCCCTTAATGGGCCGAGGTATTTCAAAGACGAGGCGAAGAAATTATCCAGATACCAGGTAGCTTCCGTTATCAAGCGAGGTGGCCTGGCTTGGACAAAGGCATGGGTCTCGGGCTTCTCTGCCGTTGATGCCTTCATGGATTGGTGGATGCGGTCAAAAAGATCCTCGCGCTCACGCAGGACCTGCTGAACCTTCAGGCGCTCTTCGCGCGGGAGGCTGCGCAACCTTTCATACCAAGACCTGAATGTAAGCGTATCGGCCTCGGAACCGAAGAGTGACTCTTGCCGATATTTATCCTTGAAAGTCTGGTCGAAATCAATTGTGCCTTCGAGGACTTCGCGCAACACCGCAATGATCTCTTCGGAAAGAAGGATATCTCTTCCCATGTTGCGCCGTAAGCCAATGGCACGACGACCATCGTCTTGAAGAGCCATGGTAATGGCATTGGCGTCCTCTTCGATGGTATCGATGGCGTAGACAATTCTCTCGGGAAGAAAGTGTCGAAGCATGCAGCCGATTGGCTTGGCAGAGCGAAAGTCATCCTTCACCTCAGCCATGGAGCCATCGTCCAGCTCAACAGCGTAAGCCAAACTGGCGCGTAGCTGATCGTCGATTTCACTGGCGCTGTCAGCGCCTTCAATCTCGGAGATGGCCTTGGTGGAATGATGGATCGATATATCGGCTTTCTGATCCACGTTGTCCTCGTCTCTGGATATGCAGGACAACTGGGTTGCAAAAAGCCGAGGTTGGATTTGGAACAAATCACGCTGGGAGCTCGAAGCATCAGCGTCGAACGAAATCTCACAAGCGATTTCCTGAAGCTGATTGGATCGCGGTCCATAGTAGATAGCACCACGAGGCGCAAACTGAGACCGCCTGCCTATTGCAGCGTCCTGATCTGGAAGCGGCCGACAGGTACATTTGATGGTAATCTGGTCCGATGCGCCACCATTGGATTTCAGGTCGTCAAACTGGCCCAGGCTCGTGAGAGCACCGTTCAATACGACAGATCTTGATCCAACTTTATGGGCCAAGGTCTGTGCTACGAGAAGGACGGATTGGATGAATGTGCTCTTCCCGCTGCTGTTTGCGCCAGCGAAGATCGTAAGCGGGCCGAGGTCCAGCTCGGTCTCCTCACGAATCGATTTAAAGTTGAAGACCTTCCATTTGGTGATCATGGGCTATTCCCCTCCCATTCTTGTTACTGCCTGGTCGTACCACATGAGCAGCTTCGGATCTTCTTCCAGGACGTTGTTGGGGATCTTGTCGGCCACGGCGACGATGACGGCGTAGTCGCGCTCCTGCCAGGCTTTCTTGAATCCGGCGCGGACAGCTTCCAGGCGGAAGACCTTGAGCTTCTTTTTGACCTCTTTGTATTCCTCGAACTCTTTGAGCAGAGCCTTCTCGCGCAGCTTCTCCAGGTCGCCCGCCTTGTTCGGATCGGGCACGTACCAGCGGTCGCGGGCTTTGGTCACCAGCGCCGGGTCATCCTTGGGTAGGTTGCGCAGTTCCTTCCAGTTGGTGGAGAGGTAGGCGTGGATCTGCTCGGGCACCGGGCCTTTGCCGTCGTAGCGCAAGAAGTTCTGCTCTAGTAATGTCGACAACTCTAGAGGTTCTTCATTTTTGCTCCATCCGCCAACCTCTTTCATAAATTGAGGATTGATATCTTGGAACGTTTGTGTTCGCTCTTTTAATAGTCGACGCAACCACTGTATGGCAGAAGCTTCATCTACAACAAAAAGGGAGAGCTGCTCTATTCCCTTTGTATGCATCTTTTTCCGGTCATAAATTGCAACCTGATCTTCCAAAAAATACATTCCGTCTCGCTCTGGGTATCTATTCGATAACCCTTGATAAAATTCAGCAGCAGAGATTGGCACAGATATGCCTCTCTGGACGTGGAATGCGACCATGCGGTCAAACAAGAGATGAGGTTGCCTTTCCGGAATTATTTCCGTTGCACCTTTGCTCGAAACAAAAGATGGCAACTGTCCTAAATGCATGCGAACGAAATCCCATACAGACTCCTCGCTTCCCGCATGTATTTTGACGTTTCTTTCAGTGTGGAAATCGGGTTTATATGCCGAAATTACAAGGTCTTTATTTACAGATCCAGAACGGTTCACAACATTGTAGGTGCCTTGTTTTTTGTCTAATACGCGAACATCTGCAACAGTGAATCCAGCCTGCCAAAGAGCTTCCTGTATGGCCATCCATACACTGTTTTGAGAGTTATGAAACTCAACGGTTACCCATTTGGATGGTTTAAGTACCCGATATGCCTCTGCGAATGCCCCCTTCATGAGGTCCTTGTAAAAGGATAGGTCTTTTCCGTGCACATAATTCAACACACAATCGCGTTCGATTTTAGTACCGACACGGAACCAGGATTCATTGAAGAAATTCAGTTCAGCATATTGAAGCGATTCACCAAACGGTGGATCTGTGAAGATATAATCAACGCTATTTTCTGGAAGTGTTTTGAGTCCGGCATTTGATTGACACTGTACTATAGAATGCTGCTTGCGTGTCGACCTGGACAGGCGTTTAATAGCTGTTATTTTGCGTTCCAAAACATCAAAAAAATTCTTTTCAACTTGTAGTGAAGGAACGTAAAGAGTCCCAGACTGAGCCCCTTTTCCCGTACCATCGCGAAAACGTTCACGCCTCGAAATTAAAGTCATTATCGATGACAAGAGGTAACGGAACTCTTTTCTAATCGCGCTACTCTCGCTTGTTCTGCTCCAAAAATGGCTGAAAAGATGTAGCGCACGAGGTGTAAACATTTGGGAAACATACGATATGCCGCTTCCAGTCTTGACCTTACGTGTTTGTCGGCCATGAGGGAATTCATTGGCAGGATACCAATGGCTCAGCAAGGACTTTGAATCTTCAATGTTCTTTAAATCAAAGGAAGTTGGGCGATATCTTTTTTGTTTTCCACTAAACTTGCAACTCACCTCAACTAGATCACATTTTGACTCTTTAACGATTTCACCAGTTGGAAGTAATGTTGAAGTCCAAACCCGCTCGAGCTTGTCCTTCGATAGGTCGGCGTTGCATGAAGGGCAAGGAAATTTGTCAACCAACTTATATGTGGATTTATCCACAGCTAATTCGAACAGGGATTCTTCGTGGGAGCACTCTGGGCAAGTGAAAACTTCTGACCAAATGTAAAAATCAGCTATGCCGAATTTTCCAGTTTCAGGGTCCTGGGTTTTGTATAAATACTCCAGTTCCTTCCTTATCGATTTGAATAGCTTTTCAATCTCATAGATATGATCATCGAATGAAGATAGCGAGTTGTAGTTCGAGGCAACGAAGCTAGCCAAAGGAGAAAGGTCATTTAAAACGGCATTGCGCTTTCCGAAAGCCGAGAACTCAGTCCAAATTTTACGGCCACTCTCATCTGCTTCTTCCTGCAAAACAGTCCCGTTTTGTTTCACTTGGTATCCAAGTGACTTCACCATCTCGCGGTCGCCACACATCTGCGCAGCCACACCTGTCATTCCGGTGCCGCAAAAACCGTCGAACACAATGTCACCCGGCTGCGTATAGTGGAGGATGTAACGCATGATGGCCTTGTGAGGCACCTTGGTGTGGTAGGAATGCGCGTTGTAGATCGGGTCGTTTTTCCCCTCGCTCACGTCGGCCGCAAAAGGTTCGCGGTGATAGTGGTAGCCCTCCGGCTGCTCAGGTTTCTGCGCTTCCCATTCGGCGATGAAGTCGGCAATCCACGGGTTCGGGCAGGTGGTGTAGTACGGCGGATCGCTCAGGTTCAGGATGTCCTCGTCGCTGCCGATGGGAAAGCCCTCGATCTTGCGGAACTCCGGGTCCTGCAGCTTCTTGCGCAGCTCCTCGATAAAGTGGGCGCGGCGGGCCTCGTCGTTCTCGAACGTCATGCCGAGACAAGTCACCGGGCCGGAGGGCTTCTGCGGCTCTTCAAGCAGCGAGTCGAACAAACTGGTTTCTTTCATCTTCATAATCCTTGCTGGCGTCTTGTTTCTCAGCTTGGTCACTTCGTGGGTGACCAAACTCGGCGGAGTTGGTCACTCGCTTAGTCACTCTTATTCCATGACGATCCGCACCTTGGCCGGGTCCTTGCCCTTGGTGAGCTGATCGATGTACTCCTCAAAGCGTTTCTTCATCTCCGCCGGAGTGGCCGGACCGTCGGTGACCTGCAGGGCCTGCTGCAGCTCCTGCGCCTTGACGGTGACCTTGACCAGGCCGGAGAGCACTTCCTTCAGGGCGTGGACAAAGTTGCTGTCCAGCGGCACCGGCAGTTCCTTCGACTTGATGAAAGCCTCCAGCGGTTCGCGGTCGTCGATCTTCAGCAGATCCATATTGGCCTGGGTGATCGGGTCCTCCAGATTGCTGAGGATGGTGGAGGTCCAGGCCGCCACCATGGCGTCGAGCTGGGCGTCCATCTGGTCGATCATCTGCGAGCCTGCCGCCGCGCCGGTTTCCACCGAAGGCCGGAATCCGCAATGCGGGCAGATCGGCGAGGCGTCGAGGTTTTGCTCGGTCAGGGCAAAGCAGCTCTTCAGCCCGGCCAGGCGGTTCTGGTAATCAGTGAGCTGCTGCCGGGGCATCAGGTCGATACCGGCCAATTTGAGCAGGGTTTGCAGCCGCTGATCGTTGAGCAGGCCCGCCTTGCGCTTGTCATCGTTCACGCCCAACCGAGCCTTGGTGTGCAGACCGATGTAGGCGACGGTGTAATCCTTCTTCAGCTTTTGCAGCTTGGCCCCGATGGACTGGGACTGGCTGGCCAGCTCGGTCAGGTCGGCCTGTTTGAGGGTATCCAGCACGTCCTGCCGGGTGGTCTTCATGCGATCCACCCAGTCATGCTCGGCAGGCAGCACCGCCTCGGCGGTGGAGAGCCAAGACGCCGTCGGGCTGTGGTCCATGATGAACTCGCGCAGGGCATCCAGCTCATCGAGCGCCTTCACGGCCTTTTCGTGGGCCAGCACTTCGGGAGCGCTGTAGCGGAAGTTTTTCAGCTTACCCGGCGAGGAGTAGGCCTGGAGCGATTCAAAGAAGCCCTTGGCCTCATCCAGCCCGCTGGCCTGGCTGGCCAGGTCGGTGCCCGCAAGCAGATCCAGGCCCCAGAAGGAGAGCCCTTCGCGCAGGGTCTGCTGGGTCATGACGATGCGTTTGACGATCTTGCCCACCGCCTGCTGCAGGTTCTGCACCGGCTCGTCCTTGCCCTGGGTGACGAGCTGGGCCATGCCCGGCGTCATGCCGAGCAGTTCGAACAGCGCCTTGAGCGCGGGCAGGTTCCATTCCTTGGGCTGTTCCAGGTGCTTGAAGCGGACCAGCTCGTCCATGCCGGTCGCGGCCAGTTGCTGCAACCCGGTGGCGTCGAATTTCTTGCCCGGGATGGCGAGGACGATGTCGCCGGAGTAGACCAGCGCCGCCACCAGGACACTCACCCATTCCGGCTCCAGACGGGAACCGCCCGGGTTCATGTATTCCAGCCCGTGGTCGTCCTGGATGATCTCGCTGCGGTTGACCACCTGGCCGTGCCCCTTGGCCTTGACGGCATCGAGGATGAACTTGGTGTACTTCGACTTGTAGGGGTCGATCTTCTCGCCGTCGAGCAGCTCCAGGGCGTCCAGCACGGCGGTGGCCTGCTTGGTACGGTTCTGCCCGGCGATGGCTCGTAGGGCGTCCTGCGCGGCCTGGGCGCGGTTGTTGCCGGTGATCAGCACCGAAAAGAACGGATAGTCCGGGGCCTGGTTCTCGAAGTTCGGGGCCAGGCAGACCCCGGCGATGGTGTTGACCAGGTCGCGGAAATTGATGGTCTCGTGGGGCGACAGACCGGACAGGTCGCGGATCGATTTGCCCTTGGCCCATTCGGTCATGGACTTGGCGCGGCCCTGATAGGTGACTTCGAAGGCATCGCTCATGTGCTTTTGCAGCCACTGGACCAGCTTCTTCAGGAAGCCGTTGGCCTTCGATTCATAGGTGGCCTTGGCGTGGCCCGATGAGGTGGCGGCAAGGTCCAGGGCGGCCGCGTAGCTCTTCAGCGCGGTCTGGAATTCCTCGTCGGTGCCTTTCAGGCGGAAGAAGACCTCGTCGTTGACCTTGTCGTCCTTGAAGCGCGGCGGATCGTTGGGCTGGATGAAGTAGAGGTAAAAGTCCCGCTGCGGCACGGCGGTGGAGCGTTCGTTGGGAGCGCCGAAAAAGAGGTAGCCGGTGCGGGCAGCCTTGTGTTCCTGCCAGACCAGTTCGTGCTGCCAGATCTTGTAACCGGTCACGTAGGTGGCGTCCTGGCACTCCATGACCCGCTTGAGCGCCTCGTAATAGAAGCGGTCGAGCTGAGCCTGGCCCAGGCTTTCGGCCCGCTTGTCGATCAGGGCATCGAAGTCGTCGGTCTTCTTCAGGTCGAGATAGAACTGGCGGTTGTCGGCATTGAAGGAGATGAACTGGCCGCTGACCGTTTTATGGATCTCGCGCAGGACCGTTTCCACATGGGTTTGCAGGTCCTTGTCCGGCTCGTCGCTGCCCAGCTCGGCGATCAGCGGATCGAACAGGCAGAGGCGGTCGCGCAGCTCCTCGGCGGAAGCGCCCATGGGGGCATAGATGTCGCCGGTGGTCAGGCGGTGGACGGACAGCGCATGGATCAGGCGCAGCGCCATCGGCTTGTACTGCTTGCGGGTGATGGCGTTCTCGATGCGGGATTCCAGCACCTGGCTGCAATCGATGACCGCCCGGATCTCGGGAATGGCGCGGAACGAGGCGTTCTGCTTGAGCGTGTTCCAGTAGCTGTCGAAAGCGATCAGGCCGGGCTCGTCCTGTGGCACGTCCTTGCCGAGGATGCCTTTCATGCCCATGGACAGGGTCTTGAGCACCTCGCGCTTTTCCACCACGGTGACGCGTTCGAAGGTGTCGATGTAATCGGGATGCACCGGGAAGAGCCGGACGAACTCGTCCATGCGCTCGTTGAGCCCGCCGTAGTATTTAGCAAAGGGCATCAGGTAGTCGCGGATCTTGGCCTGTTGCTCGGTTGTCTTCTTGAGCAGACGCTCGGCGACGACGAATTTCACATCGCTGCGGGCAATGAGGATCTGCTCGAAGCGGTCCTTCACCCGGCGGATGCTGTCGGCGACAAAAGCGAAGCGCGGGCTGTCGAAAATGGCTTCCTGGACACCGGCCATGAAACGGAAGCGCAGATCCTTGCAGACCTCGCCGACCTCGCGGAGAAAGTTCAGGTCGAGGATCAGCTCCTGATCCTTGCGGGTACGCAGGTAGTCGAGCAGCTCGTCGACCACCAGTAGCAGGCCGTGTTCCGGAAAGACCTCGCCGAACTTGGCCATCATGTCCTCGAAGGCCCGTTTGTGGCTGGTGATGGTGCCCGCCTCGGGGAACACATACTCCACACCGAGTTTTTCGAGATGCTCTTCCAGTTCGGCCACCAGGATATCGCGCAGGGACATGGTGGTGGCTCCGATCTCGGTACGGATGACCTTGAACCGACCGGCGATCTGAGAGGCTGCATCGCGGACACCGGCGTGGTTCAGCCCTTCCAGCAGGGAGGCATCTGCGGCAAGACTGGAGACCACCGACATCAAGTGCGACTTACCGGTGCCGTAGTTACCGACGACCAGCAGGCCTTTGTTGTCAACCGGCTGGTCGAACTGCATCTGAGGAATGACAAGCTGGGTGAGCCGTTCGGCCATTTCCTCGGAAATGACATAGGTGTTCACGAGGGTGTGCGCGGCGCTCGATTTGTCCGCGTCACGCAACTGAACGACCGACTCAATCGGGTCGAATTGGATAAGGTCTCCGTATTTCATGCTTGTCCTGCCTCTCTATTGTTTTTTGCCGAATCGACCGTGGCCGTGCCATCCATGCCCACAATCAGCGCATCGACCGAGTCATAGCTGCGGTACTCGGGATGGCCGGTTTCGGCGTACAAAAGCCTCCCGGAATTCACGATTCCGTTCCACGAAGCCACCACGGCCCGGTTTCTTGAAATGGACTGCAGCAGCCGCAAGGGGTCCTGCTGGAGATCCTTGTCGAAGAGGATCTCGAGATTATCCAGCACCACGGGTGACTGAGCCTGGTCCGCGATCTGATCAAGGATGCCCGGCAGCCGCAGTGACCGTTGCTTGGCTGTCAGCTCCAGTAGCTCGCCGGAGAGCGCCAGATTGACGTTAACAACGGACGAGCCGAACTCCTCGGCAATATCCCGAAGGACGCCGGTCTTGCCGGAACCGGTCTCACCCACCAGCAGTACCAGGCGGTGGTATAAGCCTTCGGCTGCCTGGAGGGATCGTTTTATCTTGTCGTGAATCGGTTCGGCCATGGTCGCTCCTTACTGCTCGGTGTCCGGCTTATCGGATTTGTCAGCCGCACCGCCGGAACGGACCCATTCGTCCACTTCGTCTTGTTTAAACATCCAGCGACGGCCGACGCGATGACCGGGCATAGCCCGTTGTTCGATCCACTTGTAGACCGTCTCGTTGCTTACATTCAGATATTTGCAAATGTCATCGACCGTCAGCCATCTCTCATCCATAGCCTTCGTCCTTCGTTCATCATGTTTTCGGTAAAAGCCCGAAGGTCTCCGGGAAACCCGAAATCCGGACACAGTGCCGCAAATTAACCCCCACAAATTACATTGGCGGATTACCAAAATCAAGCGTTTTGTGCCGATTAGTGCCGAATTTTCCAAAAAACGGCCTGATTGTCGTTGGCGATCCGCTCGCCGTTTTGAGGCGCACGCATGATGTAAATCCATACGGCACATGGGGTTGCGCCTTGCAGTGAAGCCACCATCACCCGCTGGTACATGCTGTGCCCGCCGGGCCGGAAGCCTTCCAGCCGGTCGATGGGCAGCAGGTCGCGTTGCGGGTCGGTGAAGGTCACCAGCTCTCCGTGGATCAGATCCCAGTCCCCGGTCGGGCGTCCGAAGCGCGGCGTGCCGATCTCCTGCTGCCTGCGGGCGTCGGCCAATGGATCAACGCTGCCCCGGGCCAGGATCAGGCATTCCGGAACCTCGATGGCCGGGAAACCGGCGTGGAGATGGTAGAGCCTGCCCCAGACCACAGCCGGTTCGATGCTGCGGGCCTGGGAGCAGAAGCGTTGATGATTCCAGTAGCCCCGTTTCAGGGTGCCGTAGACGAAGAGCCGGAGGATGGTCTCGGGAGTGTCCTCCGGGTTTGTGTTCAGCTTCGCGGTGTCTCCAATGTTCATGCATTCACTCCTTCTGGCAGTGTCCCTTTGCGCTCCTGGGGTATGAAGCGGAATTCGATGTTTTCGATGGCCCGCACATCCTCTTGGCGGATGGTGAGCATGGTCATGGGCGGCACTTCCAGCTCGCGCCAGCCCTTCTCGTTGTCCACGGCAAAGTCGATGAAGGCGTCGTCCGAGGCGTAGAGAACCACCCGGTGCTGGCGGTGGATGCGCAGGCAGAGCGGCTTGTTGCCCTTGAGCACGGTGATGGTGCCGGGGTCGAGCTTTGATGCCAGCACGGCGCTCATCTGGCCGCGACAGAGGGCGAGCGCCTTCTTCAGGCCGTCCTGGTCGATGGGGCCTTCGGGCGCGAAACGGTCGGCCAAGCGGAAGATCAGCTCGCTGTCCACCTCGGCGTAGCGCGGCAGCCCGAGACGGCGGAACAGATAATCGGCGTTGTAGATGGTGCCGTTGTGGGTGCCGATGACGATCCCGGCCCGGATGGGATGGTTGTTGCGGTTGTTGAACTCGTTGCCCCGGGTGCGCCAGCGGGTATGCCCCATGAGGATGGTGGTCTCGTTGTCGACCTGCCCGAGCAGCTCCTGGAAAGGCTTCTCGTACACCAGCTCGTGCGCCCGCTTCGGCCGCTTGAAGATCCGGTGGCTGCCGTCGGTCTTGAGCCAGGCCAGACCGGAGGCGTGCGGGCCGCGCTCCTCGCTGTGCAGCAGCATGCGGATGAAGACCTCGCGCAGGTAATCCCGCTCGTCGGGCCGTCTGCGCTTGCGGCCGAAGATGATGCCTACTTGTCCGCACATGGAGCCGGGTCCTCCTTGCCGCCGAAGTTCTTGCCGAGCGGTCTCGTTCCTTCGAGGACGAAGGCCGCGTATTCACGCCGGTGGTCCGCCAGCCACTCGGCCACCTCCGGATAACCCATCTCGGCGGTCAGGCGGGCCACCTCCGGGTGGTCGAGCATGTTGGTGAGCCCGGAGAGCCGCACCGCTTCCAGGGCTTCGAGGAAGCGCCCCGGCCAGGGATCGCTGGCCTTGTCGTCGGGCAGAAACTCGATCAGGCCGTGCCGGGCCAGGCGGGTGAGAAACTCGGCGGCCGCAGCGGCGGGGTCCTCCGGCAGAGGCTGGGTCGGCCCGCCTTCGATGCCGGAGAGCACCTCGGTCATGTAGTCCCGGGGCGCTCGGCTGGCGGTGAACGGCGTCTGGCCGCGCATCAACTCGACAACTTCGAGGCAGTCGGCGGCCTGGATGGTTTCCCCGCTGCCGGGGATCGGTTCGCCGTCCAGCGTTGTGGAGCGGATCAGAATCTTCATGGGGCACCTCCTTAAACAGTGAGGCCGGGAACTTGCCCGGCCTCGTTGGTGAGAGTGGTGGTTTCGGTTTCGTCCGGAAGGACGTTCTCCGGTTTGGGCCGTCCGTTCTTGAAGGCGGCGTCGCCGGGCATGTTGGCCATCAGATGCTTGCGGGCGGTCTTGAACTCGTCGCCGATTAGGCCGAGGTGGAGCAGGAAGACCCGGAAGTCGTACTTGGCGCTTTGTGGATCGAAATCCCGCTTGCGGCTGGAGGCTGCCCGGCCGTTGAGCGCCTTGGCTGCAACCGCGAGGCAGAACTGCAGGTAGGCCTTGATCCGCCCCGCGTGAAGGGTCGCCTCGAACCAGCGGAACTCCACCGTGCCCCGGTACCAGACGTTGTGCAGGTTGACCCCGTGGTAGCGGCTGTTGTCGTAGTGCTGGGGCTGGCGGTTGTGGTAGCCGTACCAGATGCGGTTGAGCTGGTCCTTGGTACGGGGGCGATGCTGTTCGATGCGCTGGATCAGCTCGTCGCTGACCGGCCGGGTGTAGCGGTTGAGCCGGTCGCGGCTGATGCCGAGGGCGTGGAGGATCAGCGGCTCCTGCTTGTAGACGATCTTGGCCAGGTTACCCAGGTGCCTGCCGTCGAAAGGCGCGGCGTCGATATGGATGTGGATGCCGCACTGGCTGTTGATCTTGCCCCCGGCGCGGCGGATGGCCCGGACCGCCTCCTGCAGTTGCGGGATGTCGTCGTAGCCGAGCACCGGGCTGACCACCTCGGCCCGCAGATGGGCCGGGACGCTGGTCAGGGAAGCGTCCCCCACCACCTTCCAGACGCGGCCGCGCAGGTCCTCGACCTCCCAGGGGTCATAGCTGCTGGGGATGCCGACATGGCGGACCGTGCCGCCCACCACCGAGTGGATAGCCCAGGCGATCTGTTCCCGTGTGCGTTTTACGGTCTCGATCTCGATCCCGTAATGGATCTCTTTCAGGTTCATGCGTGCCTCCGTCGTTCATGGTGCTTATAAGTCGTTGTCTGGCAAGGCTTTTTAGCCTCTGCTTACACCATGAATGAATGCTTCTTTCCGGACACAAATCAAGTAGAAGAACAGCCGAAGCCGACATTTAACACGTTTATTTTCAATGACTTGCGAACTTGGCCGGATTGGGCGGCGCACGGGCAGCAGAAACCCCGGAACGGGCTGGCCGTATCCGGGGTTTCTGGGTTGGCGGTGGCAGTAAGCCGGTCAGCCGGAGGCGGTATCAGAGGTGATCAGGCTGGCGTGCAGCTCGAGGTTGCGCGACTCGTCGGCCCGCATCCGCGCCAGCAGCGCCGTGAAGGCCTCCGCTTCGTCGGCCGGGAGCTTTGACGCCCGTTCCAGCCGCGCCAGGCGCTGGTGCAGATTTTCCAGCAGGCCCAGGGCGTGGTCGCGGATCAGGCCGTCGCGCTTCTCCTGCGGCGTGGGGATGAACTCGGTCAGGCCGCCTTTGCGTCGAACGATCATGGCCGTGCCTCCTTAGCTCAGGGTCGCACCCAGCGAATGGATACGCGGGTAGATCAGCGGCGTGCCGGTCATCTCGGCCTTGTAACGGACCTTGTTGCCGGTGTTGTCGGTGAAGGTTCGCACCAGGGTGTACTCGGTCCAGTTCTCGTCGATGGGCCGGGTGTCCTGGATGGTCATCGCCTCCCAGGTCAGGCCGCCGTCGTTGCTGGCGAACCATTGCAGGGTGGTGCCGCTGGGGATTTGCATCTGCACGTAGGCCTTGGTCGATTCCACCCCCTGGGTCAGCTCGTTCTCGCGGGTCAGGTAGGCCCCGGTGGTCTTGTTAAGGTAGCCCACCAGGTTGACGTCGCGGTAGTTGATGGCCGGGGTGTCGTTGGCAAGCGAGCTACTCAGGCGCACGCGGATCTGGACCCGGGTGGCGAGGTTGGGCAGCCGTTCCTCCTCGGCGGGAACCAGGGCGTCCCAGGTCACGCCGCCGTCGGTGGAGTATTCCCAGTCGAGTCCGGTGCCCTGTGGGATGGCCGAGTATTCGTCGAGGTTGATGTCGGAGAACTGCACGCCGGTGATCGGCTGGAAGCGGATCATCCCCTCGGCCTGGAAGTTGTAGCCGTAGATCTTCATCGCCAGGTCGGAGCCGTTGAGCGGCGTCCAGGTCTCGGCGTTGGAGCTCTCCAGCAGCACACCTTCCATGTAGGTCTGGCGGGTGATGATGCCCCAGCGGCCCATCTTGCCCAGGGTGGCGGTGCGCACCTTGTAGTTGGTGCTGTTGGTCAGCAGCACCACGGCGTAGCTGGTATTGGCCTCGGCGTAGAACGGGTCATCGAAGCGAATGCGGGTCTCGCCGCTCAGGCTGATCTCGTTCGGGGCCAGCACCTTTTCGGCGAACACCACGCCGTTGGGCAGACCGGTGGTGACGCCGCGAATCTGCACCGTGACCGGGATGCTCGGGTCCCTGGCGGTGAACTGCAGTCCGATGCTGGAGATCACCTGGTTTTGGGTGAAGCTGAAGGTTTGGGCCAGCGGGTCACGGGGCACGAAGATGGTCTGGGTGCGCCAGACCACCTGCACCACGGGCACGCGGATGATGCGGTTCTCGATGATGCGCTCGATGCGGGTGATGACCAGCGGATCGTTGATCTGCAGGCTGGCCCGGGCCGAGTAGACGCCGTCGGCCATCTCCACGATGCGGTTGCCGTTGCGGGCGTTGGTCGGAATGGTGAAGGAGGCGCTGACCCGACCGGCCTCGTCGCTGATCAGGTTGCTGGCCATCACCTGGCCGTCGCAGCGCAGCACGATGCCGGACTTGCTCGGGGTGAAGTTGATGCCGGTGACGGCGATCCCGGTCTGGCCGCGCCGCCCGAGGTTGGGCGTGATCTGCAGCATGGCCGGGGGCTTGTCGAACACGGCGTAGGGGTTGATGTTCCGCTCCTCGGACCAGTCGTTCTGTTCCACCAGCACGGTCTCGTTGCCCGGCAGCAGCGCCAGGCTGCCGAAGAAGCTCGCGTTGCTGCCCGCCTGATCGACCGAGAGCACCGTGGAGTGAGGAATGCGGTCCGGCGCGACGAAGCGGGCGATCTCGTTGACCCGGGCGTCCCATTCGGCGTGGTAGATGTCCGACTGGGCGGTGTTCGAGAAGTCGTCCGAGTAGATGCCTTTCTTGGTCTGGGCGTCCCGGTTCTGCAGCTCGTTGTTCATCTGGTACTGGGCATCGTTGTACTTCAGATCCTCGACGTCCTGGATGATGTCGTGGATCTGGTCCATGGTGATGCGGGTCAGGCCGAAATTGCGGATCTCCATGTCGGTGGAGTTGGGCGGGCAGTCGATACTGCACAGCCCCAGGGCGTTTTCCGGCACGATGGGCAGCTTCGGGAAATCCGCCGGAGCCCCTTCGAGCCGCTTGATCTCGGTGGTGGTGGCGTAAACGATGTCGCGGCGGCCGAGGTAATAGTCGTAGTCCAGGCTGCAGTTGGAACCGTTCACCGGCTGGTCGCCGAGGCTGCCGCGCCCGAAGTTGATCACGTTGAGATTGCCCAGCTCGAGCTGAACCGGCGACATGGTGAGTCCGGCCGTGTTGGTGGCCGGAGGCGAAGCGGTGCCGATCTCCTCGACGCCGTCGTCGATGTAGGAGAGCGCCTCGCTGCCCAGCTCCATCAGGCGCTTGTAGTCGGTGCGTGCGCCGTTGGTGGCGGCCCGGTAGACGCGATAGCCGGTCGCGCCGCTGACCGGCAGCCAGGAGAGCTTGTTCATCTCCCCGGCTGCGGTGGCCCGGGCGATGACCGCAGCGGCGTTGAAGGCCGTCTCGCCGGTGACGTTGTAGGCGGTCACCAGATAGAAGTAGTTTCCGGCCGCCGGATGGTTGGCCTGCCCAAACCAGCCGCTGTCCACGTAGTCGGTGCCCTTGACCATCTGCTTGGTGTAGGTCCAGCGCACCGTGTAGGTGGTGCCGATGGCCGGTTCGTTGCCAGAGCCGAGCCAGTCGACATGGTTGCCGGACTGCTGCCAGTCCACGCCCTCCTGGAAGATGGTCGCCCCCTGGCTGACCTCGAGGATGTCCACCACGGGATTGGGATCGAGCAGGTCTTCGCCGCCGCCCACCGAACCGCGAGTGACGTTGCGGGTGATCTCGACGATGGCTTCCACCTGGGTCGTCTCCTTGAGCGGCGTGGAGTTGACCGGATAGCGGCGCTTGTTGATGTCGAAGGTCTTCTGCTCGCCGCGCACCGACTTGGTGGCGATGGATTTGGGCACCAGGGTCGAGGTGGGCAGATCGCGCTGATGCCGGAAGCCCTGGATGTAGGCGCGTCCGGCGTTGGTGATCGCCTCCACGCTGTCGTCGTCGACGCCGCCGATGAAGGTGTCGAAGCCCCGCACCAGATAGCTTCCGGCCTGGTCGAAGGTGCGCTCGGCCAGGTTCTGAATCAGTGAGTTGAGACCCTCGGCGGCGGCGAAGGAGAGCTGGTCCTCGGTGATCGAGGAGACGGTGATCCGGCTGCCCGGCAGCGTGCCCAATAGATCCCGCAGATAGAGGTTGGATTTCTCCTGCACCGTGGGCGTGACATCGCCGCTCTCGCGTTCGAATTTGTAGATCGGAATCACCCGGCGCTCGGTCACGTTGTTGGGCAGCGTCTGGCCGCTGGTGTCCGTCGCCTTGAGGGAGAGCGCCCATTTTTCCCGCTCGGCGGTAGGCTCGCCGGTGGCCGGATTGATCAGGGCCGGGTCCTGGGTGTAGCCGTAGTTGTACTTCAGCAGCTCCACATAGACGTAATCGGCCCCGCTGGTGGTGGCCGGGTCATAGGTCAGGGTCGCGCCGCTCACCTGTTCCAGATGGCCGTCGATGTAGACCACGCCCGGGGCCAGGGTCAGGACGTTGGCGGCCGCGCTGACCTCGAGGCCCATGATGATGGAGCCTTCCTTGAACAGGATGTCGGCGATCTTGCGCCGCTCCAGGTTGATGATGTCCTGCTGCTCGTTGAGTTCGGAATCCAGCAGGTCGCGATCCTGATGGTAGCGGATGCGCTTGTAGTTCTTGGTCGGGTCGAATGTCTCGCGTGAGATGCTCATGATTGAATCCTCCAGTTAGATCTTGATGATCCCGACCAGCTCCACGCGGGTGTCGGAAATCTTGTTGAAGTCGGGAATGTTCTTCACCTCGTAAAGGTAACCCGGGCGCAGCACCTCGCCGGTCGGATTGGTGTCCTGATGGAACTCGCCGCCCATGGCGAGATCCCCGGTGACGCTTTCCACGAACTGCACGTCGCCGCCGAAGAAGCCGTATTCGCGGATGGTGATGCCGTTGGCCTCGGCCTCGTCGAAGCGGAAGAAGACACCGATGGTGTTGGTCTCCTCGCCGGTTTCGAGGTAGCGCACGCCGTTGACCAACAGCGCCCCTTCGGCGTCCTCCTTGAGAAAGGTCCGCTTGTAGTAGCGCTTGCGGGCGCGTTCGTTTCTGAGCCCGGTCTGACCGATGTCCGGCGCGGGCGGATTCTGCGGGTCGGTAAAGCTGGCATCCCCGTCGCCGATGGCGCAGTGGGTGATGCCGTCCACGGCCTGGCCGAGGAGGAGTTTGGCCGTCAGTATCCGGCCGGTTTTGACGATGAGTCCCAGTGCCATTGCTGTTCTCCTTTAGGTCTGAATTTCGTGGTCTTGATCGATGAGCACCGCGAACAGGATCTGGCGCGTGTCGGCCAGCAGCCCGGCCGGGATCGCGATGCGCTGAACGGTGTCGGAGCGGCTGATGTGTGCGCCGGATGTCCGGACGCTGGTGTCGATACTCCGCAGCCAGGGGCGCGTCACCCGCACCGCCGCGTCAACATCGACGCCCAGACGGGCATGGACGACGAGCCACAGGTCGGCGCTCCGGTTCAGGCGGTTGTTCACGCGAAGCGCGAGGTCGGATCGACGTTCGAGCCGATGGGCGACCCGCATTGCGCTGTCGGCCCGAACCATCACCGTGCGCCTGGCAGGTGCCCCGGAAAACAGCTCGAAAAGCGCTCCGGGTTGCGCCGCTCCAATGGCGAGCAGTTCCGGCCGCCGTGTGCCTCTGCGGGTGGTGATGGATGCCAGTTGTCCCTTATGCACGGCCACGGCGAATCCTCCCGCTGAGCTTGAGCGCCTGGCCCCGGTTCATGGACATAAGCGTTTCCGGACGACGCTGGCCGGTGATCGTGCTGATGGGTTTGAGCTTTCCGCTATGTGTTGCCATGGGGTTATTCCTTCACCGCGCACCAGCCGCCGGTGGTCAGGTTGAACACGCGGTAGCTGTCAGCTCCGATTTGAATGGTGTCTTCCGAGGCGACGTTGCCGCCGCCCACGGAGAAGATCTCGATGAGTTCGCCGCGCAGTTCCTGGTAGGCGGCGGAACCGGACATCGAGGCGAGCCAGGGAAAGAGGATGGTGGTGCCGTAGCGCATCTCCGGATCGGTTTCACCCTGGAGCCCGCCATTTGCCGCGCCGCAGCGGCCCTGCTGGCCGGAGGCGGAGGTCCAGCCATCGAACTTGTTCACGGCGTAGAAGGTGCCCGGCGCGTTGTAGTAACTGTTGACGACCGGCTGCGGGTCCTCGCCGATCTTTGCCCCCGAGGCGTAATCCCGAACGAGGGCCTCCACAGTAATGGTGTTCGGCGTGGCTGCGGTGTCGATGGCGCTCACCCGCACGCGTTCGATGCCCGCGTCGTCCTTGATCACGTAGTCTTGTCCGGGTGTAACTACGGTAGCGTCGTTGACCTGAAGCACCACGCCGCTTCCGGAGGTGACCGCCGCCTGCGTGAGCGCGACGGCCCCGGACCAGAAGCGTTTCAGCAAGCCGCTATAATGGCCGTAGTAGGTGGAGACGAGCTTGGTCACCACGAAAACGTGATCCAGGTCGGCGAACAGCCAGAAGATGAAGTCGGCGCTGTCCTCCACCCGCAGATAGGTGTAACTGGTGTGCGAAGCCTCGTTGATGCCGGTGTGGGTGGCCGCGTCCCAATACTGGAATGCCGCGACGTGAATCCGCCCGGAGGTGGTGCTGATACGGAACTGCAGATAGACGTCCTCGGCTCCGGATTCTCCGAGCGACTTGAAAACGAAATACGGCTGCGGGTCGGCCGACTGATCGTCGTGCAGGGTCCAGCCGGTGGTGGTCACCAGAAAGGTCCGCAGTTGATTGAGCAGGTCGAGCCGACCGTGAGCGAGTCCTTGAATGCTGTGGTATGCCATGGCGGCCTCCTTAGAGAATCGGGTTTTCCGTGCCGGTCAGGCGCAGCTTGATGTCGAGTTTGTTTTGCACCGGCGTGCCCGGGAGCACGGTGCAGCGCCGCCAGAAAGACAGCGTCTGCTGGAAGGCCTTGTCGCCGAGATTCAGCGGTGCGCCCTGGGTGGCGGTGTCGAGTTCGGCCTGGGTCAGGGCCAGGCGGTACCAGACCGCTTCGTCGGTGCCGGTTTCATCGATGGGATCGAGCACCAGCCCGGTGTAGTCGTAGCCTGAATAGACGGTCGTCCCGGCGTCGTGCGCGGTCGGAGCGGTGTTGGCCACGCCCCGCTGCACAGTGAGATTGGCGGTGCCGCCGCTTTCGACGAGCATCTGCTCGCCGTCGATGATGATGAGTTCGCCGTCGGCAAAGCGCGGTTCGGCCAGGGCGATGGATGTCTGCGCTGCGTCGATGGCCGAGGCGAGGCCCGTCTGCTCGTTGGCGACGTAGAGTTGCCGATCCTTGATGTCGCCGTCGGTGCCGTTGTAGCTCTCGGCCTCGGGGCGGCTGAAATCCCCCTCGGAAATCTGCTGGGTCAGCGCTTCGTCAAGATAGAGATGTATGGCCATGGGTTCTCCTTCAGGTGGGCCACTGGGTGGCGCGATAGTTGTTGGTGGCGGCCTCGAACCCGGCCTGCGTCGGCGCGTGCAGATCCTGCTGACGGAACAGCCAGCGGTAGGAAGGCCGCGACCAGCGGAATCCGGCCTGGTTGAGGCGCATGCGGCTGACGCGCATGGGGCGGGTCCGATCCACGGAGAGACGCAGGCCGGTGGTGTTGAGCGGGCTCGCGCCCAGCTTCATGGTCTCGACTCGATGGCGCTGGAGAAAGCCCGTGTCCACATAGACTTCAAGCGAAGCCCGTTCGCCGGTCAGATTCGCATTGCTCAGATACCGGGTGTTCAGGGTGTTCGCGTTGAGCCGGAACACAGGCCCTCTCCGCCGCCATCGGTCGATCCGGTCGACGGCCAGGGTGACGTCAGCGTCGCAGCCAGCGGTGGAGGCGAACAGCAGATTGCTGATGCCGCCCTGGTTGGCGGTGAGGTCGAGACCGGCGTTGAGCCTGGCGCGGCCGAGCTGGAAGCAGAGGCGGTGCCGGGATTCCAAGGGCAGGCGCAGGTCGTACTTGGCCTCCGCCCGCTCGACCGATTCCGCCTGCGTATCGAAGAAGAAATCCTTCTGCCGGAAGCAGTAGCGCAGCGCGGTCTCGCCATGGGTCAGCGGCTTGCGGTTGAGATGGCTCTCACCCAGCCCGAAGCCGCTTTCCAGCACATCGCCTTCGAAATCGCGGCCGGTGTAGATGGGCGTGCAGAAGGAAACCCGATCCTCGCCCACGCGGGTGTACGGTTAATTGTGGCTCGCCCAACTCTATACTCTGAACCCGATCCTCGCCCACGCGGGTGTACGGCAGCCGCCAGTCGTTGAGGGCCTTGTGGTTCAGGCGCATCCGGTTCTGGCGGCCGTGAAAACGGGAGACCTTCACGGCGGCCCGATCGATCTCCGGGATCATCTCCGTGGTGCTGGTGAGCTGCAGCAACTCCCAGGCCCTCTGCTTGTTGGTCAGGTGACGACAGGAACCGAGCGAGGAACGTCCGAGGACGAAGGTTTCGTCGAGAAACGCCAGCACGATCCGGCGCACGGCATTGGCATGCCCGAAGTCGAGCATCGCGCCGCCTTCGATCCATTCCAGGAGGAACTGGAGCCAGAAACAGCGCGTGCCCGCCGGGTGATGAAACACCAGGGCGTCGCGCAGCCCCTCGGTCTGGTTGAGACACAGCACGCGAAACACGCCGAGGCTGAACACCAGCCCGGGCAGCTTGGCGCTGCTGAGTTTTGAGCGGGCATTGAGACGCAGCGCCGAGCGGAAGGTCTCCTGCAGTTCCCCCTGCCAGCCGAGCGTGTTGAAATCGCGTTCAATGGCCGGGATGGTGCCCTTGCGGCGATAGATTTCGACCGCCTCCCGCACGCGGCGGCGCTGGCAGTCCGGCGAACAGGTGCCGTCCACTTCGAGGCCGACCAGTCTCGCCAGCAGCGGCAAGAAGCGTTCGTCGCAATGATCGACGTCGAAGATGGTCGGGAAGTCGTCGATGGCCTGCTTGAGCTCGTCGAGCGTTCCGGCGGGAAGGCTCAGAAAGGTGCGCAGGTCACCGGCCTCGTCATTGTGCTCGTAAAGCGGCGGCAGCAGGCCGAGCAGATTGTCCTTGAACCAATCCGACATCAACCGGCCCTCCGCAGATCGAGGTTGACACTGCCGAGAACCGGGATTTCGCCGTGGCGCAGCTCGATGTCCTGCTGGGGCGCGTAGAGATGCATGTGGCTGACGCCACGCACGCCATCGATCAGGGCGACGAGGTCGGAGAAGTGAATGGTCTGCCCGAAGGAGACCCGGTCGAAGGAAAATAAATCGGTGAGCGCGGCTTCGATGCGGCTGCGCACGTTTTCCAGCGGTTCACCAGGCCAGATGTAGACCTCGGCGTCGATGGAAACGGGCCGGTAGATCGGGTCAAACAGGTTGATCTCGACCGTGATGACCTTGCGGCGCTCGAGAAACTCCGCGAGGTCCCGTTTGAGCAGCGCCGAGGGCATGCCGCCGCCATTGGGGGCGATGGCCAGTTGGACGTTGTAATAGCGGATGTTCTGACAGGCATTGGTGTCGAGCACCTTGGCCTTGGCGACGCCAGGGTAACCTTCGGCGAGCACCTGGTAATCCTCCAGGGTGACGGCCTTCCAGAGACTGCGCAGCTCCGCCGGTGCCTGTCGGCGAGCGTGTTCGAGGGCTTCCCGCGAAGCGCCGCCAGTGGCGGGCACCGGGTTGGTGACGGTCAGGGAGACCTGGCCGCCGTTCAGGTAGACCGGGCTCAGCAGTTGGGTGATCCGGTTCGGGCCGAGATTTCCCTGGTCCCCGATGGTCTGCAGATAGCTGACGGCGATGGAGCTTCCCTGAGCGGGTACAGCGCCGCTTTGGCCGTCGCCGAAAATCAGGGTGGAGATGTCGAGGGCGTCCAGGTCGGCCATGAAATGGCGGCTGTCGGCCAGGCTGTCCTGGAAGTGATCGACCTCGCTCCAGGCGTCGTCCCCCACCGTAACGGTGATGGTGCCCTGGGCGATGACGTCGCCGGTCAGGCGGATGCGCTGGAATGGCAGCCCCGTCGACGTGAAGGTCTCGGTGCGGCGCACGCCTTGCCGGGCCGGAATATCCACCGAGAGCACGCCTCGCGGTAGCAGGCCGTCCTCGACCGTCTCGAAATCCGCCTCGCCGTCACTCAGCAAGGCGCGGCAGGCCGTCCCCGCCGGAATGGTCAGATCCTTGCCGAGCGGGGCGGAGAGCCGGAAACGCAGCGTGGTGGTGGAGGCCACCGGTGAATCCAGCCGGTAGCCGATGAGCTTGCAGAGGTTGATGACGTTCTGCCGCTGGCGGGCCGTGGGCAGGAAAGCCTCCGCCGCCTGGGCATCCAGGTAGTAGGCCAGCATATCGCCCACGCCGCAGAACAGATCGAGCAGGACGACGCCGAGATCGGAGTGGTTGAAATCGGTCCAGCGGTCGGTGAGCTGCGGGATCTTCGCCAACAGCTCCTGGCGGATCGATTCGTAATCCTTGTTGATGTATCCGATGCTTGCGCGGCCCATGGTCTCTCCGGTTTTCGGCGGTTATGCGAGAGCGCCTGATGCTCTCGCCACGCCGGTTACTTACCGGAAGGGGCCTGGATGTGTCGGAGGCGAGAGGCCTCAGAGCGGGCCGCGCAGTTGCCAGACGGGATTGGGCTGTCCGGAGGTGTTGTTGAGGTAGTGGGATTCCTTCTTGCCCTCGAAATAGAATAGACCGATGCGGCCCGGCTCCAGGGTGGTGATCCGGTGAACGGTGCCAGCGGTGTTGTCTTCCGCCTGACTCTGGGTGTCGAAGCCCAGACCGCTCGCGGCCAGATAGAGGGCGTGCTCGGCCTGGGGCGCTTCCGTTTCAGGCGCTCCCTCGAAGACCAGGTAATGGCCGTGATTGTCACCCGGATCGCTAACGATCCATTTGCCGTTGCGGTCCTGAAAGGCTCCCTCGATGTAGGCGATCTCGTATTCTCCGGCTGGCCAGATGAAGGAATCGTCCGGATCGGGACTCATTTCGGCCGCGTCGAACCAGAGCAGATTGAACAGTGAGCGCACGTCCGGCGACAGGCGCACGTTGCGCACCGGCGGTGGTTCCGGCTCGGGTTCCGGCTGGGGATAGCTGGGCGCGGGATTGTTCGGGTCTTCTCTGTAGAAGGGATAGACCAGGTTGCCGTCCACCTGGCTCTGGATCACCCGGTAGGCGATATGTACCAGCAGCAGGTTGCCGTCGATGTTCAGCGGCCTGTCGTCGAAGCGCACCTCCGTGATGATCACCCGCTTTTCCCAGCGCTTGATGGCGTCGATCACGTAATGGCGCAGCAGGCCCTTGAGCACCTCGTCGTTCTGTTCGAACACCAGATCCTTCAGCCTGGAGCCGAACTCCGGATTCATGAACCGTTCGCCGATCCGGGTGCCGAGGATCTGCAGGATGCTTTCGCGGATGTGTTCGTGCTCCCGCGAGGTGGCGGCCGAGATCTGGGTGCCGCCGGATACCGACTGAAACCGGAACGGGTAGCGCAATCCCTTGCCGAGAAAGTCATAGCTCATCAGGTACGCTCCTCGCAGTCGATGCCACACTGTCCCGAGCAGCCATTTTCCGAAGTGTCGTCGTCGATAGCTTCTCCCTGGAAACGGATCACCAGATCCAGGCCGCTCTTGAGCCCCAGGTGAATGGTTCCGTCCGCCTCGATCAGCCCGCCGTGGCCGGACTGGCCGCACTGGAATCCTTTGGCTCCCCCGGAAAGCAGACGGACGGCGATGGTTTCGCCGATGCCCTCGATGCGGCCGATGCCGATGATGTCGATTGGTCCGGCCGGGTTGATCAGGGTGATGAACCGCTCCCGGTGATCGACGTCGAGACGGATGCCCTCGGGCAGATCCACCGCGAAGCGTTCCGCGCTCATGGCGGTCGGATCGATCCCGGCGGGCAGTCCGCTGATACCGGCTGCCTCCTGGGTCGCGCTCAGATAGGACTCGACCAGGGTGTAAAGGCGTCCCGGGGCGACCTCGACGGCCGTGCCGGGTCCGGGGGTGACGACCTGCTGCTCCCCGGCGTCGATGACGCAGATTCGCTGATCGTCAGTGGTCCGCAGGATCATGCCGTCGGGCAAGGTGAAGAGCCGGTTGCCGTCCGGCAGATCCCGGGGTTCGGTGCCCGCAGGCAGTTCGACGAAGGGATAGAAATCGGGCTCCGGCTCGACCTGTACTTGATCCAGATACTCCTGCGTCCTGGCCTGCTGGGCCTCCAGATAGGCCTGGGCCTGGCCGCGCATCGCCTCCGAGGCGGCGTGACCGGCCTCCAGCAACGTGCGGATGCCGGAAAGCTCCTCACGGATGCCGGACAGGTGATCGCAGAGCGCCCGCAGCACATACTGCTGCTCGCCGGAATCGGTCTGCTCGATAGTGGCCTGCAAGTCGGCGGGTTCTTCGGAAATCATCGACAACCTCCATTACATGCCGACATTGGCGGGTTGGGATTGATAGCTCATGGCGTTGACCGCCGTCACTGTTCCGGTCGCGCCGTCGATTTCGAACACGGTCCAGACCGTGCCGGGGGCGTTGGGAACGTTGAAGGTCTGCTCACGGCCATCGCTCAAGAACACCTTCACCGATGCTCCGGACTGCGCCAGGCCGGTGCTCGGATTGGCGTTGCGGTTGGTGTAGTCGTGGACCGCGTAGCGGTAGACGCCGGGGATGAGCCGATGGATGGTGATGGTCTCCGGCCCGTAGGAACTGGTGTCGTCCACGTCCAATTCCGCCGCCTCGTTTTCGATGGTGTGGGAATAGAACACATGGAACCTGCCGCCGGATGGCGTCGGTCCGGTGAGATGGGAATCGAGATCCCTGGGGTTCAGGCCCCACTGCAACACGATGCGGGCGACCTGGCCGTCGAGCTCGGGCGAGAGAACGATCTGGATGTCGCCGGAGGTGTTGGGGTCAGCGTTCACCCAGCCGTGCCAGGCGATGTATCCCGGCGCGGTGACCTCCACGTAATAGAACCCCTCGGGTACGGACAGCTCGAACCCGCCATAGGCGTTGGCGAAGGTCTGGTACGCCGTCGGGCCGGTTTCCGAGCGGCGGAATTCGATCAGCGCGTTTCCGACACCGCTGGTATTGAGGGCGTTGACCACCATGCCGCTGAGGAAGACCGTGGCTCCGCTGGCAAAGTCCGGGTGGTCGGCGAACCAGGACGGATCGCGGACCTCCACCAGTACATGGCGGAGGCTGTCCAGGACCGAGGATCGCCAGACCATGAGCACGGCGTTGCCGATGGTCCAGCCGCAGCGAATGACGCCATCCGGCCCGATCTCCGCGACCTCCGGGTTGCTGGAGGCAAAGACCGGGACGTTCACGTCGCCGCGCAGGGAGAGCGGAATCCGTTGCTCGAACTCGCCAGCGGATAGGCGGATGGAGCGAGGCTGTACCTCCCAGTGGTTATAGCCTGGCGCGGTATCCGTCATGAAGGAACCTCCACCGGTGCGGAGACGCCGCCACCATAGACCTCTACCTGAACGTGCCGCAGGCTGAGACGCTCGGGCGAATCCCAGACCAGAATCATGGCCGCTCCGGAACCGAAGCCGCATTCGACATTGCCGTCCTCATCGACACTGGCCACGTCGGGATTGGACGATTCGAACACCGGTGTTTCGGGTAGGCCACGGATCGAGAGCGGAATGCGCTGAACGAATGGGGATCGCGAGACGCGGATCAGCTTCGGGAAAACATCCCAGTAGTGCGGTTCCTGCGGTTGTTCGAGATTGTTCATGGCGTCCCCCTCAGTTGTCGATGGTGTCGGGACTGCCGGTAACGATGATGGCTCCGCAGGCGGTGATGTCGCCGATGCGGGCGTTGGGCAATCCTTCGGTGATGGTGTCGAAGCTGCCGGTCACGATGGGTGTCACGCCATGCCCCGGGATGGGACAGACGTGCAGGTCCCCCATGCGGGCCACCGGCATGCCGTTGTCCAGCGTTCGGCTTGCCCCGGTGATGATGACGCCGCCGTGACTGCTGATGTCGCCGAGTCGCGCCTGGGAGCTCATGGGTTCACCTTCAGCAGCAGATGGATCAGAAAGCCGACGAGTCCACCGATGGTGCTGCCGATGGTCAACACCAGGCCGACGATCTTCCACATGGTCTCGGTCCCCATCTTGGAGCCGACCCGGGCGTGCAGCCGGTCGATCTCCTCGGCGTGCCGGTGCAGATCGGAATAGATCGAGCGGACCAGCACCTCGACGTTTTCCTTGTCCGATTTCTTCTCGATTTCACGCTCGATCTTCTCGAGGCGGTCCTGGATTTCCCGGCGGTGGCTTTCGAGAATGCTGCGGAATTCCTCCCGCCAATGATCGAAGGTCCGGGCCAGCAATTCCTCGCTGGCCGAGAGTCCGGAGGGCGTTGTTGTTCTTTCTCCCATGCAATGCTTCCTTCAGGTGTTGATCAAGACAGTGTTCGTCGAGCGAATGATGATGTTTCCGGCCACCCCATCCATGAACACGAGGCTGCCGGACTTGTCGGTGGCGCTGATGCTCTCCTGGCCGGGCGCGGCGTTCATGCGCACCACCTGACCGGCCTTGTCGGTGAGCCGGATCTGTTCGGCGGCGGCGGTGGAATCGATCAGGATTTCCTGAGTGCCGTTGAGCCCCCAGATGTGAACCTTTTCCCGGCCCTTGGTGGTATCGATGAGGATCTTCTGCCAGCGGGAGCGGCCTTTGTCGCACGAGAGGATGTGGACCTTCTCCTTGTCCTGCCAGGCTTCGAGGATCACCTGCTGACGGCAGAGGTCGGTGAGCTGGATGCGGGCGCGGGAGCCGACGATCTGCGAGGCGATGTCGAGCTGGTCGCCTTTCTCGGCGTCCTTCGTGCCGCGCCGCAGGGCGTTGCCGCTCTGCATCTCCGGCTTCACCTTCCCTTCCATGGTGAGGATCTGCCCGGCGCGGTCGATGATCCGCAGCAGCTCGTCGCCGTCGCGGTCATCGGCCAGAATGGTGTGGCCGGTCTCGGTCTTGAGCAGGACCTTGAGGCGCGGGCAGTAATACGGCGGATGGCCGTGGTACTTCTTGTGTTCGAGATCGTCGTGCCGGTTGGCCTGATGCTCGACTTTGTCCTCACAGTCATGGCAGAAGGCATTCGCGCAGGTGCGCTTGGATTCCTCGGGTTGCTCGCCGGGATTGCTCTTGGCCAGCCAGACCCCGGTCCAGATCGGATACTGGACTACGCCGCCCTCGAACTCGGCCCAAACCGAGGCCCCTTCCTCGGGGACCAGGAACATGCCGGTGTCGTCGTTGCCGCCGTAGGGGAAACAGGGCGCGGCCCATTCGGACCAGTTCTCCCGCCCGCTGCCGAGCACGGCGGGGATTTCCAGCCGGACCCGGCCAAGGCGTTCGGGGTCGTTGTTGTCGCGCACGAAGGCCCGGTACTTGCCGTACCAGCGGTTGCGGTAGCGCTCCTCGGATTGACGGTCGCGGGTTTCAAGCATGCTCCGCCTCCCGCTTTCGACTGGCGTTCCAGGCCAGCCAGCCGCCCAGTCGAACCGCCCAATACATGACCTGCCTTTTCCACAGAGGCACGCCCAGGGCCGCCATCAGTTCGAGAAAGACGCGGTCGGCCGCAAGCCGCGAAACCTTGCCGGTGTGGTAGAGATAGTCGTGAACGACGGCCGCCGGGGAATATCGTCCCCAGGGCGGCACCACGCGCCAGAACAGGCGCGGCACCGAGGCGAAGTCGGTCTCGAACCCGGCGGGCACTTCGATGATGCGGCCAGCGCCGGTGCGGACACGGAACGGCTGGGTCAGCCTCGCGGTCATTCCATTGGGCAGGATCTCCACCCGAAGCGGCCCGGAGAGCCCCAGTGCAGTGCCGGAAAACAGGGTCTTGGTTTGGGCGCTCATGACCGCCACCTCGCCTTGCCCGACTGGCGCACGTCGAGATGGACCCAGGAGGCGTAGACGCCGATGCCGCCTTCGCGGAAGAGTGGAATCTCCTCGGCGATGACCGCCAGTTCTTCAGGCGAAACGCCAGCGGGACAGCTCACGTCCGCCGCCATGCCCAGCGTGTGAAAACTCTGCTCCGCGCCGCCCACCGCCTTGTTGTGCCGGTTGCAGCGAAAGCCGCTGGTGATGGACAGCGGTTTGCCGATGCGGTCGCGCAGCGTCTGCAGGGCGTCGACCAGGTCGGGATGGACCGCAGCCGAATGGCCGCAGCAGTTTTTGCCCTTGCAGGCGAATTCCGAACGGTTGAAATTCTTACTGAGATCACCCATTGCCGCCTCCTTGTGTGACCGCGCCGGAATCCGCGTCGATGGTCACCATGGCTGGCGGCTCGTTTTGCGGCGTAGGCGGGGCCTCCTTGTCGTTGGGTTTGCCCTGGGACTCGGCGGACTTGTCGCCCGCGCCCTTGCCGAGGGCGTTCTTCTTGAGTTTGAGTTCGCAGAGATAGCCTGCGCCGCTGATGCTGTGGCGGACCGAGTGGCAGTAGTAGATGCCGGAAAACTTCCGGCCCACGCCCTTGATCTCGACGTTCTTCTTGGCGCGTAGCTGGGGAATGCCGATGGTGGCGGCGTCCGCCTCGACCTGGCGCAGCTCGGCCTCGCGGAACTTGCCCTCGGCGCTGTCCTGGGCGGGCTCCTGGCGCGGCTCTTCGTGAAAGCCTTCGGAACGGTCGAAGTTGGGCACGATCTGCCCCGTCTCCTGTTCCTTGAAGCTGCCTTCGCCGGTGTTGCCGTCGACCAGATAGGTCTGCTTGCCCAGGGCCGTCCGCTCGGGCGTGGTGGCGTTGTTGGCCTTGTGCTCGACCACGTCCTTCTTGCGCGGGTCGACGCCGACCGTCTTGGTCTCGACACCCGCGCCCTTGGCTCCCTGGGATTGGGTGCTGGGGCGGAACGAGCGCAACAGGCCCTTGGTGTCGGTGAAATATTCGAGGGTCAGAAGCGGCGTCTGGTCGAGCTCGCGGGGATGGAAATGGAGTTCGTCGTCCTGGATGTAGAAGACATAGCCGCTCACGCCGTCGCCATCGCGGTCGCGGGCCTTTTCTGCCAGCTGCTTGAGGAACTGGGCATCCGAGATGTTGCTCTGGGTGACGCGGAGATGGATTCCCTTGGTGGCCGTGACCACCGGCGTGAGGCCGTTGGCGGCGGCGATTTGTTCGGCGATTTCCGAATAGAGGATGCCGGGAGCAGGTTTTTGCCAGACCTTCTGGTTTTCCTTGCCCGCCAGTTTGAAGCCCTTGTCGTAGGCCTTGATGCGGATGGTCGGATCACCGTTTTCCGGAAAATCGTAATCGATGTCCTTGATGACCGTCTTCTTGCGCGGGGAGAGGTTTCCCACGTAGCCGAAGCGGGCCACGATCTCGTTGCCTTCCTGGAACAGCGGATCGTCGACGAACTGCAGGTTGCGGTCGGTCACCGACAGTTCGAGGACATCCAACTCCTCCTCGTTGTCGGTGAAAACGAACGAGGTGATCTCCTGGGTGATGTCCTTCGAGAGGTCTTGCCCCTCGATCTGAATCAGAAATGTCGGTTTGAAGGTATCCAGATCCATGCGTATCTCCGGCGGTTCGCAGTTCCCTGCTTACTTACCGGAAGGCATGGCGAGGTGTCGGACGCTTCAGTCGAGCAGGCGCATCTGGACGTGTTCGCGGGAGGGAATGCGCAGCGCCAGACCCGGCTCGAGCGCCAACGGGAAAAAGAGGTCGTTGTAGTCGCAGATGATCCACCAGAGCCGGGCATCACCCAGATAGCGGTGCGCGAGCAGATCCAGACGGTCGCCCTCGACCACGATGTGCAGGCGGTCGTCGTGTCTGGGGGTGGTGTCGATGCACTGGCGCATGCCGAGGGAGGTGCCGTCGCTGTCCCGGTAAAGAACGCAGCGGGCGTATCGGGAATTGCGGCCGATCATGAGCGCACCTCCGACCAGTTGATGGAACGGTCCACATATTCCTCGAGGACGATGTCCACCTCGGCCCGTTGCGGCAGCAGGTTGTCCCGGTCGAACAGGCCGAAGAAACGCGCCTTCACCTGCCGGACGATGCAGGTCACGCCGGGGTAGAGATCGCCGAAAATGAGCAGTACGCGGTGCGGTGCGTTCTTGAGCATGGTTCCGGCGTGCTCCGGATATTGCAGCGAGCGGAGCCAGTCGACCTTCTGTTTGACCGGCCCCTTGAACAGCTCGACCTTGAAGGCAATCCGGCGCGGTTCCCCGGCGACGTACTGGTAGCGCGGGTGGCTCATGCCGGGGATCTTGATCGTCGCGTAGTCGGTCGACTTCTCGTCGCTGATGGAGTTGGGGTTGTACTGGAATTCGAGCCGCTCCCCCGTGTCGGCGTCCACCAGATATCCCTTGATGGGCTGTTGATCCCAGGCCATTGCTTACACCTCGGCGATCTCGAGGATCGGCTTGCCCAGTTGTTCGGCCCGGTCGAGTTCCTGCCGCATGCCGCTGGAAATGCCGTTGCCGGTGAACGCCCACACCTCGTCGCAACATTCCATGTAGGCCAGGCCGCAGGCGATGCCAGTCTCCCGCTGCTCGGGAACGCTGTCATCGGTGAATGTTGGATACAACAGGTGCGGCGCGAACGGCGCGTGACCGTTTCTCATGACCCGTCGGCAAAGCGCCTCGGCGACCTTCACGTTTCGGGCTATGTCACCCGCGAACGGGCTGCAGACAAAGATGCGTTTCATCGGTTCTCTCAAAGTGTTTCGTAGTTTCTGATCTTCCGCTCCCGAAGATCCTTGTAGACGGCCTCGGCCACCTTCCGGCCATCGATGTTGGTGGTCACGCTCAGTTCCACCGGGCGGTCGGCCAGACCATCGAGGCGCGAGAGCAGCGATTCCAGCAGTTCGCGCAGACCCGGACCGGCGTCCTCTCCCCGCAGGGGTGTCGCGGGAGCGGTGCGGGCCGGAGTAATCAACCGTTCGGAAGGCACCGTCTCGGCGAGTCCCGATTGCAGGGGCTTCGCTATCGGAGTCGGCGCGGCCGTTATGGGCCTCTCGATCCCGGCCGGAGCGGGAGAGGCACTTCCGATTTCCGGTGCCGGTTCCATCGCCAACGGCTGGATATAGCTCTTACTTACCGGCTCGACGGCCGCCGCGACGGTCTGCACGGTACCGTTCATCGGTTGCGGGGGTGGCGCGGCCGTGGCCATGACCGGCTGGAGCATCAGCATGGCGCTCAGGGCCTTGGGCACCAGGCGCTCGTCCAGACGCGGCACGAGACTGAGCACGCTTTCGATGATGCGTTGCCCAATCGATTCGGCGGGCGGCGCAGCTCCGAGCGGTTGCTTGTGCTCGGCCACCTGCGGAATAGGGGTCTGGACTCCCAGCATGGCGCGAGCGGAGGACAGCAAACCGTTGGCGATCCCGGCGCTGCGATCCTTGATCGCCTGAATGCCCGCGCTCGCGCCGCTGGAAAGCCTTTGCCAGAGGGATTGCCCCTCGGTACCGGCACTGGCAAAGATTCGGCCCACAGCCCCGGGGACGGCCGACAGCGTGGCAACGATCCGGTCGCGAACATTGACGGCTCCCGTGGTCAGCGCGTCCCAGGCATTGACCTGGGGCGGCTTGATCGCCAGCTCGGGCGTGCCGCCAAACAGGGATTGTTTGAGACCGCCGAAGATGGCACCGGCCTTGGCCGCGACGGTTTGTGCGCCGGAGGTCAACCCATCCCAGAGTTTTCCAGCCATCTGGAAGGGAGCCGAGGCGGCGTCCATGAGGTTGCCGCCCGCCGTCTTGATCTGCTGCCAGGCTCCCGCAGCGGCCGAGAGAATCCCGCGAGCGGCGAAGCCGAACACTTTCGCTGGCAGCGTCTGGGTAAGGCTCATGCCGTCGGCGAGGGTCTTGAGCAGCGCGGAGCCGGAGGCGGTCAGGCTGGCGAGCGGCCCCTCGCGGGCGTCGGAAAACGGCAGCAGATTGCGCAGCTTGCCCAAGGCGTTCTTGAGCATGGTGAAGGGATAGGTCACCGCCGACCAGATCCCTTCACCCAGGGTGATCAGTAGCTTCTTGCCCGCCTCGAAAAAGGTGGTGTCCCCGGCGAAGAAGGAGCGCACGGTGGCAAACAGATCCCGCAGGGTGCTGATGATCGGCAGATTCAAAATCGCCTGGCCGATCTGCCCGGCGGCGTCGGCCACCAGGCGTCCGATGGAGGTGAAGATGCCGGAAATGAAATTCCAGACGCCAACCACCACATCCCGCGCCCATCGGAACGGGGTGGCAAGAAAATCGTAGACAGCGCCGCCGATGGCCTTGAGACCGTCCAGCAGGGAGATGTCGCCGGTCAGCACCTGCCAGACGGAATAGACGATCTTCCCGGCGGCCATGAAGGCCTCGCCGATCATGCGCACGGGTAGCAGGAACTTGTAGATGAACTTGGCCGCTCCGACCAGGGACCCGACGATGATCTTGCCGACCCAGACCACGCTGCGCACCACCACCGCCAGGGCTCGGACGATGAGCGACAGGTTCCAGGCCACGATCTTCAGCGCGAATGCCAGCCCCTGCAGAAGCACACCGGCGACGGTGCCGATAACCGTGCCGAAGGTGCGCCAGGACGACCCGTCGGTGGCGCTGGCGGCCACGCCGAAGATCTCCACCACCGAAAAGACCGCGCTGGCCAGCGCCGCATAGGCGCTCATCAGGGTGCGGACGGTCGGTTCGAGGATGGCGCGGATGCGGCCAAAGGCATGGGAAAACGCGCCCCACAATCCAGCCAGGGCCTCACGAACGCGGTAATAGGCCTTGAAGACGGTGACCACGAAGCCCAGCAGTCCGGCGGATTCGAGCTTATGGGCCAGTTCGGCCGACATCTGCCCGACGCCGCCGCTGAGCGAGCCCACCAGCTCCCTGATCCCCCGGAAGACCAGCGAGACCTTGTTCCAGGCCCCGGTGATGACATCCTGGATGCCGCCGAAATTGGTTTCCCAGGCGCGTTTGAGCAAATACACCGAGAGGATCACGCCAGCGATAATCGCGGTGACGGGCAGAAAATAGGTCGCGACCGCCGAACCCACTCCGGCGAGCGCGGCGCTGATGGCCACGAATCCGGCCTTGATGGCGGGCAGCATGAGTCCCACCATGCCTACGGCGGCGGTGACGGCTCCGGCCACGACCAGAATGGTGCCGAGAGCCATGGACAGCCCCAGGACCACCCGGGTCACGCCCGGCATCGATTTAGCCATGCGTTGCAGAAACAGAATGAAGCGGGAGACGCCGTTGATCACCGGCGTCACCACCGGTAGCAGAGTGCGTCCCAGGATTTCGCTGAGGTTGGCCACCTGCTGGCGCAGGAGCAGGAACCGGGCTCCGATGTCCTGGTTCATGGCGTCGGCCATCTGTTCAGTGACCGCCGTGCCGGTCTTCATGGCCCGGCCCACCGACTGGATATTGCCTTCGAGGCTCTCCATGCCCGCCGACATCTGCAGCAGGAACTTGACAGCCTCGTCGGAGCCGAAGGCCTTCTTCAGCTTCACCTGGGCGGCGGCGTTGGAGAGATCGGGAAACTGGCGCTTGATCTCCTGCAGGATGGGAACCACGCCCTTGAGACGTCCGCTGGTGTCGGTGAAGGACAGGCCAAGCTCGTCACCGGCCTCGGCCGCCTTCATGATGAACGCCTTGTACAACGTGCCCGCCTCGGAGCCGGGCATGGTGGTCTGGAGCTGGCCGAGCACGGCGAGCTGCTCGTTCAGGGGAATGTTGCTCGCGGCCGCCACCGCACCGATGTTCTTGATGGCGTCGGCCATCTGGGTGCCGTTGGTCTTGAACGAGGCCACGGTCTGCGCCATGGCTCCGGAAAAGGCGGTCGCCCATTCCATGTCGTTCATGTCGGCCATGATGGGCTTGAAGATCCCGTAGGCCGTGGTGAAGGTGCCGACCATCTCCTGGGTGGTGGCCTTGGTCGCCTTGGCCGTCATGGCGGCCATGGAGGTAAAGACGCCCACCGCCTCGTCGCTGAGGTTGGACAGGGCCGATTTCACATCGTAGGTGGCGGTGATGAACGCCGCCTTGTCGGCACCGGACCACTGGTTGGTGAAGGATTCTGCGGCGTCCTCGATGGCCCGGAGGTCCTGCACGCCGAGGGACGCCAGCTCCCCCATAGCCTTCTGGGTCGCGGCGGTGGAGGCGACCAAGGCGGCGGGCACGGCCATCAGGGCCAGTCCCGCCCCCAGCATCATGGTGCCTTGCTGGATGCGGTCCAGGTTGCGGGTCATCCGCTCGCTGGCATCCGCCACGGTGGAATCGAGGTCCATCATGGAGCCACGGATGCGCTGCGCGTTCTGCGAGAACGCATCCTTCATCGATACCACTATGCCCAGTCCGAGATCGCCGTTCATCTATCGCCGTTCCGTTTGCTCACGTTCAAAATCAAGCTGCCGCTCGAGGGCCTCGACGAACTGTCGCCGGACCCTGAGCGGCAGCGAGCGGGTTTCCGACCAGCCCCAGTGCAGTCCGCCGTAAGCGAGAAAGAATGCGTCGCTTACAAGCGAACTCCGGGGAACAAAAAAGCCGGTTCTGCCTCCAGACGGGTGCGGATCTTGGTGCCGCAGCCATCGCATTCGGTTTCGACCGAGGTGTCGATTCCCGCGTCGACCCGCGACATCTCCTGTCGCAGCGCGTTGCGGTCGCGCATCGGCATTTCCGCCAGGCTCTTCTTGGAGGGAGCCTTGCCGTCGATGTCGAGGATGCGAATGAGCATGGCAGAGGAGATGTTGGGCTCGCGCAGGCTGGCCAAGCGTTTTTCCTTGTGGCCGTCGAGATATCCGAAGCGGACGGCTTTCTTGGAGCCGGGCAGCTTGAAGGCGAACTCCCGCTCCTCGCCGTAGGGGGTGACCTTGAGATCCTCGAGATTGACGGTCACGAAGTTGGTCATGCGGCAGGCGCTGTTCGGGCAGCTCAGCTCCAGCTCCACCTCGTCGCCGAGGGAGATCTGGCGCAGGCGGACCAGGGCGAACAGCCGGTCACCCGAGAGCAGGTTCATCACCTCGGAAAGATCGGGATCGGTCTTCTCGCCAAGCCGGACGAAACAGTTGCGGAGCACCTGGTTGATCGCCTCTCCGGAGCGGATCAGGCGCTGGTTGGTGAGCAGTTCTTCCTCGGCCCCGGTCATTTCCCGGAGCTCGAGTTCAGTGCCGCTTGGCAGTTCAAAGCTGTACATGGTCGATCCTCCGGTTTAGGTCCAGTATTGGAAGCAGATGGTGAGCTTCTCGATGGTGTTCTCGGTGTTGCCGCCCTCGAGTTCGTCGTATTCGAGCGCCTTCACCCAGGCCCCGTGCAGGGTCCAGCGGCGGGTCTCGTTGCCGGTGCGGTCGTAGCGGACAACATCGATGTCGCGCATGTAGTCGGCCGGAAGACCGCCGGTGACGGCGTTCACGTCCACCTGTTTCTTGATCCATTCGCGGGCCGCCTCGTCGGAGCCGTCCTGCAGGTTGCCTTTCTCGAGGGTGATGTCCTCGAACTTGACCCGACCCGCCACCTTCTGGTCGAACATCGAACCAGCCGGGGCAAAGGCCACTTCCTCGAATTCTGTTTTGGGCTCCTGTCCCTTGTGGAACAGGGCCACGTCGAAGCCGTTTACCTCGATGGCGAACTGCCAATTCTGGTAAAGGCTCTTGGGCATGTTTCCGCTTCTCATAGCCGTGTTCTCCCGTTAGATGATTTCTTTGAAGTCCGCGCCGGTGCTGGTCAGGATGAAGTTCAGCTCGATGAACTCCGCCGTCTTGGTCGGCTTGACGAACACGCGGGCCACCATTTCGTTGCGGTCGATGACCGCCGGGGTATTGGTCTCCTCGTCGCACTGGAATGCGAAGTCGTAGAGGCCACCCTTGTCCTTGATGTCCTGCAGGAAGGGGTTGATCAGGCGGCCGAGGGCACGCCAGGTCTGGGGATGGTTCGGCTCGAACACCACGAAGCGGGAGGATTCCGAGATGGCTTCCTCCATGAACATCATCAGGCGGCGGACGTTGATGCGGTCCACGGCCGAGGGCTGGCTTTGCAGCGTCTTCTGGCCCCAGATGTTGATACCGGTGTCGGGGAACACGGCGATGACGTTGACCCCTTCCGGATAGAGCACATCGCGCTCGCCACGGCTGGTCTTGTAGGCCAAAGAGAGCGTGTTGAAGATGCGGCCACGGTCGATACCGGCGGGCGCGTTCCAGACGTTGGTCTTCTGGTCGCTGCGGGCGATGCAGCCCGCCACCGCGCCGCAGGGCGGCACCAGCTTCTTGCGCGAGTTGATCGGGTCGCTGATCTCCAGCCAGGGGTAGTAGAGCGCCGCGTAGGAGGAATTGAAGGCCGCGTGGCTGTACATCCCTTGGCCCTTGCGGAAGTCGACCGCCTCGAGCGGCTCCAGGTGCATGGGCGTGTCGGCGATGAACAGCAGATCCTTGCGCCCCTCGGCATAGGCGATTCCGGCGTTGATCACCGGCACCGTGGTGACACCGGGGACCATCAGCAGGTTCAAAGCGTCGATCTCGTCAAAGCCATAGAGGCCGGTATGCTGCGAGGGATCGCCGATGAAATCGGCATCGGCCAGATCGATCAACCCGTTGTTGCCGCCGATGAGCGTGAACACGCCCAATGCCGGACGGTCGCCAGGCGTTCCCGTTGCTGCGTCCAGATCCTGGACCAGGATGAAATCCGAGCGGTCGTTGATCGCCAGCTCCACATGGTTCGGCAGCGTCTCGTCCATGCTCAGATCCTTGAACACCTCGACCACATCGCCTTTGTGCCGGACCACCAGGTTGAAATGGTTGGCCGGGTCAAGGGAGCCGTCTTCGATGGAGACGGAGAGCCGGTCGCCCCAGACGCCTTCGTTCACGGCCTCGATCCGCAGGGCGTCGGCGGGCGTCGCCTCCCGGTTCTGCAGCACGATGGAAGACTTGAGCGCCGTCAGTGTGTCCCGGTCGGTGGGATCGGTCAGATGGGCGATGCGGGTGACATTGAGGACCGAGCCGCCGTTGTCGAAAAATGCCCGGGCGGCGTAGGCCAGATAGCTCTCGTTGATATAGGAGCCGAAACGGTTGATGAACTGTTCCCAGCTCGTCACCAGCACGGGCTTGTTGATCGGGCCTTTCTCGGCAACTCCGACCATGGCGGCCGACGAGGTCGAGATCTGCTTCACATAGAAACTGAAGTCCGTTTCCCGGGTGTAAATCCCGGGCGATAGATAGGTCGGCATGGTTATTTCCTCCGCTTGCTGGTGGTCTTGCCCTCATCGGTTCCGGCGTCCTCAGTCGCCGTGGGCTTTTCCGGTTCCGGTTCCGCGCCGCCGGTCAGGTCGGTGATGCGCACCAGGCCGCGTTTTCCGGCGGTCTTGATCTCGGCGGAGAGGTCCTTGCGGGCGATGCTCTTGCGCTCTCGCGGCCCGAGGTGGAGGGTTCCCTGGCCGGAGAGGTTGAACGTCAGGGGTTGGAACTGCAGGTTTCTGATCTCGATCACGGTTGTTCTCCTTTACGGTTGAATGGTTCGTTGCTCTGTCACGTCGCCGTGAAACTGGAAGGTCCGGTCCCGGATCAGCCGACCGTCGCGCAGGTCGCCGTCGTACACCGGGCAGGATTCGATACGGATGCGTCCGGAGCTTTGCCGGAGGTTGGAGAGGTTCACCCGGGCCAGACCGCCCAGAGGAACCAGTTCGGTGAGGTTCAGGCTGCCCTGGTCGGTGATTGCGATCTCCGGGTGAAGCTGAAGGAACCGCGATACCGACTCGTGAAAATCGAGTAGTTCGGCTTCCCGGTCCACGGTCACCACCAGGTCGAAATCGAGGTGATAGAGCCGGGGAAACCGGCACTCCTCGAAACTCAGCTCCGCGACATTCTTCTCGAACAGGCGGCTCTGGCTGCGGCGGAAACGGTCTTCCGTCAGCTTCGGCCCCTGGAGGATGACGCTGGGTGTGCGCTGGACCTCGAACAGGTCATCCGGGAACACCAGCACGGTGTCCGGGTGGATGACCTGCTTGGCCAGGCGGATCAGTGTTTCTGTGACGGTCTGTATGGTGCTCAAAGGACGCCTCCGTTTTCTGCCTGGTTACTTACCGGAAGCGCTGGCGATGTGTCGGAGGCTCAAAGCGCGGAGCGGATCGCCTCGCGATAGTTCTGGAGAATCTGTTCGCGGTACTTCTCCATCACCGGATGCAGAAAGGGTCTGGCGGGGATGATGATGGTCGCGCCGTTCGGATGTTTGATGGTGGCCCCGTACTCCATGACGGCACCAATGTTCACCATGTCTTCCCCGTCCTTGTTGACGGTGCCGCGCAGCAGACCGACGAACGCCTTGTCGGCCATGATCTTCTGGGTGATGGCGTTGACGAGAAAGCCTGTGTCGATGAGCGCCTTGCTGGAACCTTTGCGCTCGATGGTGCTTGCGGCGAGTTTCACGAAGGCCTGTCCGCCCGGGGCCTGGGAGCGAATCCCCCGCTGGATCTCGCGCACCAGAAAAAGGGCGTTGCGGATCGTGGCCTGACGCAGGGCCGTGGCCAGGCGCGGCCCCATGCCGGTGGTCAGCTTGGCGCGGGCCTTGTCCCAGTCACCGGTCCGCCTAACGCCCATTGAGCTTCACCAGTTGCAGGTTCTTGTGAGTGACGGTGCCGAAGAAGTGTTCTACTTCCACACTCTGTATGCGATAGGTTTCCCTGTCGGCGGCCAGGCGGTCTTCACCCTGGACGTCGGCATCCGGAAGGACGCAGGCGAGCGCGTCGATCTTGCCGCTCAGCTCCTCCGGCGGGGTTTCGTTCAGTTCGAGGGGGATGACGGAAACTTCCGCGTATTCGGCATCGTCGGTGCCGTAGAGCCGCTCGCCGGGAACCACGCGCAGGACGCGTGCTGTCTGGCCCGAGGAGAGGATCAGCCGGGCGACGTCGGCCACGGCTTCGGCGCGTTCCCGCTCATTCAACAACATCGAGATCGATCCCTTGTTCGTAGATGACCGGCGTAAGGCCGCTCGGGGTCAGGATGTAGGCTTCCTGATCGAGCTGGGTGGCCGGACGCAGCTCGGTGAGCCGCTGCCGGTAGTCGGCGAGCAGATCGGCCTCGAGCTTGGCCCAGTGGCCGGGCTGGCCGGTTTTGTCCACCCGCTTGTCGCCGCTGGAAAAGGAAAAGGCGTTGGCGGTGGCCGAACGCATGACCTGGCAGGCGTGGATCTGCGCCATGATCACCAGGAGCTCGCGGACCTCGCCGGTGGGATCAGGGGTAATCTCTCCGGCCGTGATCGTCAGCGATTGGTCGAGGTCACGGCCGACCCGGAAAACGGCTTTCCGGACGCATCTCTCCAGGGTCTGATCCTCGAAGAGAGATGCGCCCGGATCGGACAGGTCGAGCCGCAGGTCGGCGATCAGGTCACTCAGCAGCACCTTGCAGGCCCTCCAGACGGCTCTTGAGCGCGTCGATCACCGTGCGGCGTTTCTCGGTGTCCATGTAGCCTTTGAGGGTTTCCGGATTGGCTTCCTCGTTGACCTTGGAGATGGCGTCGGTGGCGGAGAGTTTGCTCAGGTCCACCGGTTCCGCGTCCTGGTCGGGCTCTGGAGAAGCGACCGGTTCCTGCTTCGGTTTGTCGGCCATGGCCAGGCGACCATTCTTGAGAGCCGCCTGGATCTGCTTGGTGAGGCGTTCCACCTCGACCACCTGGCCGGGCTTGAGTTTCAGCCCGGCGTCAGGGATCACCAGAACGCCGGGACGGATGTTCTTGATTCGATTCATCTCACATCACCTCCCGGATTACGGAACCAGTTTGACCTTGGCCATGATGTCGGGGCGAGTAATGCCCTGACCGATCTCGGACCACACCAGCCAGCCGGTCTTGAAGCGGGTCTTCTGATCGATGGACTCCGTCTTCAGGTTCTCGCGCACTGGCATCTTTCCGACCTCTTCATCCGGGACGATGATGATCTCGTCCAGCGGCATGGAGGCGGTCAACAGAATGCCGCCGGTGCCGTAGTTCTTGATGACACCCTTCTGGCGCAGCTCGAGCTTGGTCTGGGGATCGAGGTTCCAGCCGCGCATGTCGTTGAAACGGCGGCCGCGCATGACGATGTACTTCACCGACAGCTCCAGGTCCTCGATGATCGAGATGGCCTCGTTCAGTGCATCCTCGGTGAGCAGGTCGCCGGTGACCTCGATGGTGTTGGCCGCCGGGATGGCCGAGGAGAGCACCGAGATGGTGCGGCGGTCCATCTCCTTGCGGATGGCGTCGGCGGCGCTGGTCTGAATGTCCATCAGCGTGCCGATGTTGCCGTTTTTGAGGACGGAAACGTCCACCATCGGGTTGGAGTGGATGCGGTTGGTGGGGAACTCGACCTCGTCCTTGCCCACCTCCTGCTCCTGGGCGTCGCCGTCCTTGCTGATCCAGTGGGCTTTGACGGTCGGTTTCTTCTGGTAGACCGGACGTTCGCCCTTGGGCAACGTGTGCTTGGTGAGCAGCAGCGAGGAGATCTCCTTGCGCTTGATCTCTTGTTCGATGGGCGCGGCGATGGCGGCGGCAAGCGCCCGCATGCCTTCGGGCGACTCGAGAGCCTCGCTCATGAGCCGCGCCATGGTTTCCATGTATTCCTGGGAATGGATCTTCAACTGATTGGTTTTCATGTGCGTTGGCTCCTTGGGTTAGACGAGCAGGCGGAATTTGAGGACGCCGCTCTGTACGGAAATGGCGTGGGCGACGACGTGCTCTCCGGCCGCGACGCCGTTGGTCAGGCGACCGCTCGCCGAAACTTTCAGGTCGTCTCCGGCGACGACGGTCCCTTCGAAGGCGTCGGTCTCGTAAACGCCGCCGTCGCAGTAGATGCCGGGCATTTCGCCACCGGCGTAATCCTTGATCAGGATGCCGAAGGAGCGTTTGGTGGGATCGGTGTTGACGGCGAACAGGTCGTCGCCGACCACGCGGACCACCTGGCCGAGCTGGCCGTCGCCCTGGATGTGGCCGTCGCCATAGGCGAGGCTGCGGTGACACGGATTGATGAATGACATGGTGTTTCCTCCTTATGCGTTGATTTGCGAGTGTTCGGGAGAGTCCTCGCCGACACGGTTGCGGTAAGCGGCCATGAACCCGTCGCGCAGACGGTCCTCGAGCGACACCTTGCGGTCGTCCACATCGTGGGGCCTGACACCGGCGTCGCTGCGCAGCGGGGTTTCCGTCGATGCCTTGGCGGCGGGCTTGCCGCCCTGGTCGCTGTCAGCGGGTTTCTCTTCCTTGTCCTTGTCCGCCTTGGCCGATTTGGGCAGGCGCTCGTAAGCGGCCTCGGTGGCGGCGAAGGCTTCGTCGGACAGTTCGGCCAGGCGTTTCAGCTCGGCTTCCCGGTCCTCATCGGACGCAAAGGAGAGACCCTGCTTCTCCAGCCGGGTGAGCAGTTTCTTGGCGCGGGAGCGGCAAGCGGCCGCCTTTTGTTCGGCTTCCAGTTCCTGGACGCGTTTCTGCAGCTCGGCCACCTGGGCTTTGAGCTGCCGGTTTTCCTTTTCCAGGTCGGAAACGCGGGCAGGATCGCCTTCCTGTTGGGCCGGTTTCTTCTTGGCCGCTTCGACGGCCGGTTCATCGGTAGGTTTGGTTTTGTCTTCCATCGTGGAATCTCCTTCGGGTTGGGATTGGTCGGGCTGGCTCTGAAGGGACGCCACCTGCAGAATCCTGGCGTTCTCGTCCGCGCCTTTGCGGTCGAGCAGTCCCAGTCCGGTGAAAGTGACGCCGTGCAGAATCTCGAAAACGGGTTGACCGTTGAAATCACGGCCCTTGAATTTGCGCAGGTGGGTGCAGTAGTCGGCCTTGTTCTGGAAGCGCTTGTGGCAGACCGAGCATTCGCCCTCCTGGTAGTCGCATTCCATGGAAACCTGGGAGATGATCCCGCGCTTCATCAGCTTGTAGGCCAGCCGGGCGGCTGGGGTGTCGTGGACGTACAGCTCGCCGACGCATTCCACGCGGCCGCCGTTGTCGTCCTCCAGGTAGTCGGCGGCGACGATGCCACCGACGATGTCGTTGAACTCCTGCGAATGCTGCAGATCGACCTTCTTGTTCACGGCCGTCATGTGCCGACCGGACAACTCCTCGGCGGTGAAGTGGTCGCCGTTCTTGTTGGTCCCGGTGCGGCAGAGCACGAAGCTGAACTGGGGGTCGCCCGCCGAGCCGACATCCATAGCCTCGGTCGCGAGGCGTTCACCATCGCCCAGCCGGATGTCCACTGGAATGCTGGTGTGGAAGTTCGCGGCGGCGGCCATCGGAACGGGTTTCTCCTCCCGCTCGGCGCTGGCCTTGGCCCCGGGAGCGCAGACGAACAGACGCTCCTTGGCGTTGGAAGCCTCGCCGTGCTTTGAGGTTATGGCGTAGTGGTGATCCTTGGATTTCATCCGGCTCTGCTTTCCGAAGGAGCCGATGATCCGCTTCATCTCCTGCTCGTTGGGATAGGCGTGATCGCGGTAGGAGATCAGCCAGTGCGGGATGTGCTTGGCGTTGCCGAGAAAGGTCTGGAAGAACTCGCTGGCATTGGCCTTGGTGACGGTCTTGTGGTCGGTCTCGTAATACTTGACCTTGGTGTCGGCCTTGATTTCGAGCCCTTCCCAATAGGTCATGAGCCCCTCCACGAAGTGGTAGGCCCGCTCGTAGTTGGTGGTCGAAAACTCGGTGGCGTAGGGCGGATCGAAGTAGGCCAGATCCGCCTTGGCTTTCGGCAGCAGTTCGTTGATGTCCTGCCGGTATGCCTTGTTTTCCTTGTCGTTGTCGAAGATCAGGGCGTTGATGCGCTGCAGGTTCTTGCGCAAGCGATCCTTGAACTCGTCGGGGGTGTCCTGGCGGCGGCCATAATCGGTGGACGACGAGAAGTGGCCAAAGCCACCCTTGCCGCTCATGCAGGTCTTGCCGAGGCCGAACAGGGCGATGTCTTTCTTGAAGCCGGAGAGCTTGTCGCAGTTGGCGCGGATGGTGTCGATCAGCGCATGGACGCCCTTGGCGAAGAAGATGCCCTTGAAGTTGTCCTGAACGAAGCTGCCCGCCTTGGCGTTGTCGGCCAGGAGCGCCTCGATCTCGTCCTCGCTCAGGCGAACCGAGTTGTTCTCGATGATCGCCTTGGCGGCGTGGTGGCAGTAGCGGAGCCGGTCGTTGGCGATGACCTGGAGGCCCTTGGTCTTGTACATGTAGGCCACGACCGCAGACCCCGAAAAGGCATCCAGCACGGTGCCAGTGCCCTCCGGGGTATGCTTCCAGATCCAGTCGACGAGCTTCTGCTTACTGCCGATGTAGTTGGTGATGTACTTGGGGCGCTTCTCGGGAGGGAGCTCTTCAGGAGCGGACTGTTCGGCGGCCTCGGTCCCGAGCGTGTCGGGATCGAGAGTCAGCGCCGCATCGGCATCCAGTAGAAACGCCAGCCTTTCCAGGTCTGTGGCGAACAGTTCCATCAACGTCTCCGGTCAGTTTGCTGTGCTCTCCGCGACCTGCGGGGAGCGTTCAGCGATTACTTACCGGAAGCGTCGGCGATGTGTCGGAGGTTGACGGCGAATTTCAGCGGGCGGGATTCAGCCGGGCCAGAACGGCCTTGCCGCAGGCGTCGAGGGAGGGGTATTCGCCGGTCTCGGTGATCTCGGAAAAGACCCCGTCGTAGGGAGAGCGGGACAGCCGGTGGTATTCGAGAAAATCCGCCGGAAGCGAGGTGGCCCCGGCCTCGACCAGACGGTTGACCACCCAGACGGCTTCGTCCTTGCGGTCGGCAAGCCCGTTCGGCCCCCGGTCGAGGTAATACATCTCCACATCCAGGCCGGGTCCCGGCCCCTGAACCCAGACGCCCACGGGCACGTATTCCGGGACGGTGGCTTGCCGGTCGGCGAGTATCGAGTCGATCATATAGCGCAGTTTCATGACCAGTCCTCCGCGATCCGGAGATGTTCGACCAGAAGCTGGGCGTCGATCCGGCGGAATCTCTCGGCGTTTTTCTGGCGGTAGGCGATCCAGCGTTGCCAGTCCGCCGCGAGTTCGGGCTCCGAGACCGGCTCGATCATTTCGACATGGTGAATGCGGCCCAGGTCGTCGGTCAGATCGACAATCAGCCACCCTTCGGCCTTCTTACCGTCATGTTCGGCTGTCAGGGTGTCTTCGACCCGGACATCCACCACCTTGATGGTGTGGGCGTGCTGGAAGCCCTCGTCGTAACCGAGCGCCTTCCACAACAGCCAGAAATCGGTGCGCAGATGGTTGCCAGCAGCGTCGAAATGGGGTGCGATCCGGGTGACGGTGAAGCTGTCCACCAGGGTATCCAGAAAGAGATCCCCGGATTCTCTGACGGTCATGCGGCTGCCCCGGCTGTTGAACCAGTGCAGCGATTCCTGCAGCCGCCGTTTTTCCTGTTCGATAAAGTCCTTCATGGTCATTGTTTGCGTTTGCTCCAGCTTTGCGGGGTATGGACGATGTCCTCCACCTTGCGCCCGTCGGGCAGTTTCTTGATGCCACGCCGGGTGAAACTCTGGATGATCTCCCGGCGTTCGTTGTCGCTTCTGGCCACGATGAACTCGATGTTGTCCAGCAGCGTCACCGAGTATTTGAAGATGGTTTCGTTGCCATGGCGCTGCGAGAACCGCTTCCAATCATCGATACTGGCTCCCCGGTTGCGCTGCACGTAGTCGTCGATCACCTTGCCGTAGGCGTCATGGTCATAGCTGATGGCGTCCATGCGCCGCAGCATCTGTTTCTTGAAGTAGAGGGCCGGTGAGGCGTCGCTGGCCGGTTGCTTCTTGATTCGGGTGAAGAAATAGCTCGCGCCGCCGGTCTGCATGTCGGCCACCGGGGACATTCCGCCCGGAGCCACGCCCATGCGCATCTTCTCGACCGTGCTGACCATGGCTCCGTTGTTTTCCATGATCAAGTCGATGAAGCTGGACATGCTCTCACCGTTGGTCAGATCGTGGACCAGCGAATAGCCCTTCATCTGTTTTTCCAGGTCCTCCTCGGTGATGTCGAACCGGAACTGGTGCCGGTATCCGCCCTTGGCGTCGCGGTCCAGAAAGCCCGCCTGGTATTCGCCCAGCGGGTTGTACCCGGAAAGCTGGGTGATGTCCTGGACACCCAGTTCCTTTTGCCAATAGCCGCGCAGGGCCTGGACCCGCTCGGTGGTGCTGGCGTTGCGGTCGTCGAGGGATTTCTGTAGCCGCTTGAAGTCGGCGCTTTTGTCGGTCTTGCGGATGTAGGCGAGCTTTTCGAGATACATCTGCTCCGCGTTTTCCGCCGTGGCCACCCGGGTGTCGATGCCGAGCTGTTCGAGCTTTTCCAGCATCGCCTCGACCCGTCCGGGGGTAGCGTCGCCGTCCAGGATCATTTCCAGCTCGCCGCGCTGGGCATAGAGGTTGGTGTCCGACCAGGGGCGATAGCGGACCCGGGTGCCGTCCTCGAAGGTGACGGTGTACTGGTGTCCGTCCTGCATGCGGGAGTTGTGATTGAACAGCGCCCGATTGTCGATGTCGTCGGCCTCTACAGTGATGGTGCCGGAACCGATCCTGCGCTTGGTGTGGGTCACCTTGCCGCGTTCCACCTTGAACGGCGGTTTTTCCTTGGGTTTCTGCGCGTCGAGCTTGGGCAGATACTGCTCGAAAACGCCATTGGTGGCCCGGTCCCAATCGACGGACTCCTCAATCTCCTTCACCCATTTCAGATAGTGGTCCGCCATCTCCTTGACCTTGGGGTCGGCGCTCTTTTGCAGGGTCTCCAGTTTCTTGCGCAGGCGCAGGGCCTTGTCGATCTTGGTCCGGTTGTACTTGCCGTCGCCCACGTGGAAGTTGACGTTTTTGACGGCGTCCAGAATCGTCGGAAAGAAGTTGTCTTCGACCAGCGGTTGTCCCTTTTCACCGGCCGCCGTCTGCACATACCTGCGCAGCACCTCGTCGATGCGGCGGTCGGTATCCGGCCGGATCTTCATCTTGACCACGGTGCGCTTCTTCCCCTTGAAGCTCTCGGTGAAGATCAGCGCGTTCTGGTCTTCCACGTCGCCGCTGTCGAAGGGCAGCGTCTTGCCCTGCCAGCCGAGCTTGCGGGCCTCCTCGACCAGGGCTTCCTCTGTTGAGGAGAGCAGCTTTTTCTTGCCGGTGGCGGTACTCAGCTTGTCGAAACGGAACCCCCGATCCCCCAGCACATCGGCGTAATAACCCTCGAAGTCCCGCCGGAGATTGTGTTTCCGCTCCAGGGCCTGATCGTAGAAATGCCGCAGCCCGGCCGGGTTCTTGGCGAACCGTCCCTCGGCGTAGGGTCGCAACAGATCGAGGTAATCCTCGTCGGCGATCTTTTCGACTTCCTGGATGTAGCGAAGGGTCGCGTTCGGATCGACTCGTACCTTCCCTTCCTTGGCCGCCCGGAAGACCTTGTTGTAAAACGGCTCTTCCTCGCCGCAGACGCCGTTGGGGTGATAGTCGAGCGAGAGCTTGTCCTGGCCCAGAAACTTGAAGGCCTGGCCTTTGTCGATGCCGTAGACGCGACCGTCCCGGGCACGGATGAACTGCTTGGAATGTCCGTCGTGATTGGCGATCAACCAGTCAACCACATGCTCGCGCTGGATCTGCTCCAGTTCGATGGTGGTCAGATCCTGGGGCAGGATGTTGCGAAAATCGAAGTCTTCCCGCAGATCGGTGCGCCATTTCTGGATGGAGCCGGTGCGGCCGTTCAATTGGATGGTGCGCACCTCGATGGAATGGGGGTCGATCAGGCGGCCGATCTTGTAGGCTGCTTCCTCTCCGAAGGCGATGAACTCATCGTCCTTGCGGCCAATGGGCTTGAACAGCCATTTGTCGCCGTTCTCATCGGTCCAGAACTCCTTTTCGTGTGCGCCGCCGACAGCGGCCTTGCCGGATTTCTTGAATTTTGACGGCAGACCTTTCTGCTGCCATGCGGTATCGACGGTGGCGAACTCCACGCCTTTCTTGACGATCTTGGGCTCGGGCGGCTTGACCGGGATCGGCTGCGGAGCCGGTTTCGGTGGTTCCGGCTTCGGCGTGACGGGCTTGGCAGGAGCGGTTTTCTTTTTGCCGCCATGCTTTTCGGCCCATGCGGCGTGCTTGGTGTCGATGCTGGCCTGAACCGCCTTGATTTTCGCGGGATCGGTCTCGGTGAAGAGCGTGGTCAGCTCGTCTTTGTTGGCCCATTGCCAATACTGGACCTTGGTCTCCTTGGCGAGCGTCTTGAGCTCCGCCGATTTCAGCTTGCCGACCTGATCCTGGAAGAGCTGTTTCTTGAGGGCGATTTCCTTGCTGTGGGCCGCGAGCAGCTCCTGGGGCAGATCGGTACCGCCGGAAACTGCCTGTTCCGCCTTGGCAATCGCGCCGAGGAAATCCTTGTAGCCGGTCGGCGTGTCGGGAACGACAACGGCCTTGGCGGCGTCCTCGAGGGCCGTTTTCTGTTTCAGGATCAGCTTCTGCTTGGCCTCGTCGACCGCCTTTTTCTTGACCGACTCGGCCATGTCGGCACCAGCCTTCTTCTGCAGCGCCTCGACGAGCTGCTGCTTGTTCTTGAGGATGCCGATGCCGTGCTTCTGTTTGGCCGCCGCGAGTTCCTTGCCCATCAGGCCGCTGTGATCCACGCCGGGCTCCAGCTTGTCCAGCAGCTCGATGGTCTCCTGTTTGGTCATGTTGAGGGAGATGCCGTTCTCCTTCGCCATCTCCTTGAGCTGCTGGGCGGTCATGCCTTCCAGCCCCTCGGCGGGCGGGATCTTCGCCATCTGGGCGGCGAGCAGCTTGGCCTGTTTGAGTTCCGCCTGTTTCAGTCCGAGCAGCTCGACCAGTTCTTCCTTGGTCCGCAGCAGGCCGATCTTGTGTTCCTTGAGCTTGGCGCTGAGCGCCGCTCCGGCCAGGTCACCGTGATCGATCCCCGGTTCGGCCAGGTCGAGCAGCTTGATGAAATCGGCCTTGGTCCGGGCAATGGCCACGCCGTTCTGTTTCGCCAGGGTCTGGAGCTGTTTAACCGTCAGCGAGCCGAGGTCGGCAATGTCGCCGTTTTCAAAGGCGCTCTTGAGCTTGGCGTTCTCCTTGGCCTGGGCGTCGGCCATGCCTTCCAGCACGTGGGGCGGGAGAATGCAGGCGTCCCCCTGCGATGCCTGTGCGGCGGCCTTGGCGGCCATCTCGCTGCCGCAGACGGTCATCGGCCACGCCACGATGTTGGTGCAGCGGCAGTGCGGATGCGCGGGTTGCTGGGGGAACTTGTCGATTAGAAAGGTCTTGCCGTCCAGGCCACCGCAGACCGGGCACATCCGCTCATCCTCCATGGCCAGCCATTCCAGCTTCTGGATGCCGACCCGCTCGTGGAACTTGAGCCTTCCCATGTTGTGGGCGCGGAGGACCTCGGTGCGGGCGATCATCTCCATGCGGTACTGAGCCTTGCTGAACACCCGGCTTCCGGCCTGACGAAAGGAATCCTTGTCGATGATCACCTTGCCCATGTCCCGGACGATGTCGTCGGCTCCCTTGCCCGTGGCGACGCCGTTCAGGATGGTGCGCTTGATGCCGTCTGCGAGTTCGCGGTGGACGTCACCGGCGAGTGTGAGGTTGTACTGCGCCATGAAGTCGAGGGCGTTGGTGTCGACGATGGTGAACACCTTGGTGGCCAGCTTGTCGATGCCCTCGGGCTTCAGGTCGGCGTAGAACGGCAGCGCCGCGTCGGCGAGTTCGCCGATTCCCTGCTGGATGCCGAGCTTGAAGGAGTCCTTGGTTGTCTTGCGAAAGACCAGGGTCTGCTCCCGCTTGAGCCGTTTCATGGTGTCGTCGAGTTCGAGCTGGAGCTTTTCCAGCCCTTTGAGGGCGGCGAGCTTGTTGTCCGGCAGGGAGCCGAGGGAGCGGTACTGGAGGATGGCGCGGGCGACCTCATCTTCGGCCTGTTTGAGCGCCTGGGTGAGCTGGGCCGTAACCTGGTCGTTGTAGCGGTTGCGGGCCGTCAGACTCTTCAGGGTGGCCGCTTGGATGCGCTGCTTGAGGTCCGACGGCATCAGCGGGGCTCCCGGCGGTCGATGAAACGACAGGCCGGGGCGTCGAAGGTGCGCTCGCTGTTGTGGACCCGGCAGTGGTTGGTGTCAGCAATGAAGTGGCTGCACTCGTCGCACACGGCAGCAATGCCGGTGGACTCCAGGTCGCCCGACCAGACCAATGCAGCCTCCGCCGTGGGTTCATCGTCCTCGGCCGGAATCCCGAGCATCTTCCGGGCGCGAGGCACGCTGAGAATACCGGAGACGACCATATCCACCACCGGCTTCACCTGCTTCTCGTCCATCAGGTCGATCTGTTTGCGTTCGGTCTCGCGGTTGGCGGCCTCGATGTCCGGGTCCAGGTCCATCTTGAGCTGGAGGCTGGAGCGGCTGATGAGTTTGCGGTCGTAGAGTTCGATGAGGAGCTTCTTGAAATCGACCGCGTCGCTGGGGTCGAGGTCGTTGAAGATGAACTGGATGCTCTTGTCGCCGTGGCCGTTCAGTTCCATCCAGTCGTCGAACACCCAGTCGAGGAGCTTGCGAGCGGCCTGTTTGATCTCGCGGATCATGACCATCATCTTCTGCATGCTCACTGAGGCAGTGGCGAAATTCGGACCGTCGCCGGTCACCAGCGAGCGTGACAGCCCCAGGGCCACCACGATGTCTTCTTTCACCTCCTTGACCTTGTCCTCGACGTTGAGGACCTGTCCGTCGGTGCCGTGGGTTTCGACATTGACGTAGAACGGGACCACCAGGCCGCTTTTCATGTCCATCTTGTTGACCATGTCGCGAACCTGTTCGAGCATCCGCTGGTCCGGCATCACCATCTTCTGGCCGAACGCGCCGCCCACCTTGAGCAGGCGGAATGGCGTGGCCCAGCGCTTGGCGATGGCCTGTTCGGCCCGGCGGTAGTCGCGCAGCAGTTCGATGGCCTGGAAAGCTGGAAGCACGAGGGAGTTGCCCCGGGGCGAGAAGGCCGGTGCGTCCCATTTGAGGTGGACCACCTGCTCGACGGGCAGTGGAATGGATTCGCCACCGCCGGGTGTGTCCTCCGGAAATTGCCGGGCCTCGATCAGTTCGCCCTGGGCGTATTTGACCTTGATCGAAACCGGGTTGACGCAGACCAGCTCCTCGATGTCCTGGCCGGACTTGGTGAAGCGCTTGAAGCCGATGGCGTCGCCTTTCACCAGGAGCTGAAGAACCATGTCCTTGATGAACTGCGAGACGTTCAGCCGCCAGGCGGCCTCCAGAGCCTGCTCCTTGAAGGTCTCGTCATCGCTGGTGATCTTGATCTCGTCGCCCACGGCGAAGGTGCGCCAGGAGTTGACGCAGTTCTTCACCAGCGGCTCCTCGACATAGTATTCCCAGGCCTTGCGGGCGCGTTCTTCCCAGGTGGCCGGAATCGCTTCGGCGGCGTTCACCTTGGCGAAGGCGGCCGAGTCGAGCGCGGCCGCTGCTGCCAGCGGCGCGATGACAAAGCCGGTGGTGTCCAGACTTTCGGGTTGTTCGTCCTGATGGGCGGTGCTTTCCACGTGATCCTCTCGGTAGTTTCGGCCATGACAGCCGCACATCCTGCCCGTGTGGGCCGAATCCGGCTCGATGCCTGTTACTTACCGGAGCGGGGTGGAAAGCGTCGGAGGATGCGGTCAGATGAAGACCGGATTGGTGAGCACCGGCTTGAGCGAGACCACCTCTTCACCGACCGGGTCGAGGTTGCCTTCCTCCCGGATCAGCATGGCGCAGCGCACCGCGTCGATGATGTGGTCGTTGCCCTTGGAATAGATGATCTTGCCGTCCCGCAGGGTGTAGGTGTGGGTGGTGAACTGGTCTTCCACCTCCAGATCGTCCGAGGGGAAAATGAGCTGCTTGCGCTGCAGGGCTCCGTTGATGAGGCTGGTCATCAGCTCCTTGGTCCGCTTCTTGACTTCCTTGCCGTCGCGGACCGCCAGCCGGGTCATGCCGCCGAAGTCGTATCCCTTGAGCCTGCCTTCCAGCTCCAGCCCCTTGTACTTGTCCAGGGTGAGCAGCTCCTGGACCACGGCCAGGCCGTTGCCGCCGTTGTCCACGCCGATGCCCGCCGGGGTGTAGTAACGCTCCAGCAGCGCGATGATCTGGGCGATGTGCGGATAGGAAACGTGTTCGAGATGAACGCGCAGGATCATCTTCAGCAGCGTCCGCTCGCCGATCTCCATCTCCTGGAATACGACGATCTCGGTGGGGTCGTTGGTGTAGCCCAAATCGCCGCCGACCCAGAACTGACCGCTGCGGGGCGTGAGGTTGAGCAGCATCTCCAGCCGGTCGTGGGTCGCTTCCTCGGTGTCGCAATCGCGCAGCTCGGAATCGGTGATGACGATCTTCTGATACTCCAGCAGATCCTGCCGACAGAGGTTGAACTGTTCGACGTTGAAGGCCCCATAGGAGGGCTTGCCGTGTTCACCGGCCACCTCGTGCTGCCAGCCGGAGCTGTCGCGGCCGCCGTAGAACTCCAGCAGTTCGGCCTCGCGATCTTCGGTCCACAGAGGATTGAGCCAGGACGGCCAGCGGAACACATGGAACTGATCCGACGAGGTGAGCCGGTAATAGGTGGTGTCGCGCAGGCCGTTGGGCGTGGAGTAGATGCGTAGCGTCCCCCCGGCCTTGAGGCACTGGCGCAGCGCCTTCCAGGCCCGTTCGGTCAGCCAGGCTCCTTCATCGACCCAGACGCGGCCCACGTGCAGGGACCGGAAGGCGTCGCCATAAGCCCCGGCCGGGCGGAAATAGAGCACCGAACCGTTGGTGAACTCCAGCCGGAAGTAGGGTTTGCGGTGGATCTTGGGCTTGCCGTACTTGGTCAGGGCGATGCTGTTCATCAGATCCGGGTTGCTGTCGAGCTGGAACTCGATCTCCTCGATGATGGTGTCGAGGTGCCCCTGGTGCGGAGCCGCGATGAGGCCCTGGCCGCCCCGGGTGGTGAAGGCGTAATGGAGCGCGTCGGTCGAGAGCACGATGGACTTTCCCACGTCCCGGCCGTCGAGGTGGATGATGTTCTTGGCCGGGCAGCGCAGGTCCTCCACCTGGTGCGGCCAGTAGTCGCGGCCTGAGCCATCCCGGTTGTAGAGGTAGGCTTGCCCCCACAACACGGGATCGCTCAGGGTCGCCGCGAGTTTGCGCTCCTTGTCGGTTACCGCCATCAGTGCATTCCCGTCCTCAAGGCGCTGCCGAGGATGGTGCCCACCAGTTCCGTCAGGATCTGCTGCACGGCCAGGGTGTTCTTCCGGTCGTGAACAGCCTCCTGAATGTCGATGATGGCCTGGTCCAACTCCGCCCAGGCTTGGTACTGCTGCTGGGCCGCTTCCAGACGGCCGAGGGCGTTCTCGATCCGTCCCGCCGCCAGCTCGGTGCCGATTTCGACCAAAGCTTCACCGGCCTGGCGAACGGCATCGCTGTTTTCCTGAAGGATCTCTTTCATTGGCCTGCCTCCTGGTTCGAGCCGTTGGCCCACTGGTCAAGGGCGTCCACGGCGGTCTGCAGGCGCAGACCGACTCCGGTCAGGCGCTCGGCGTCCGGGTGGCCGACCTCGCGCAGCGCCTTATTGGCCTCGGTCACGTACTCGGGCGTGTGGCGGTTGACGGTGGCCACCGCCGACTGGATCTGGGCCGGAGGCCGGTAGGTTGCGCAGCCGGTCATGATCCCGGCCAGCGCCAGTGGGATGGTCCATTCGAGGGTCTTCTTCAACATGTTGATCTCCTTTGGGTTATGGGTTTGGGGCACATGCAGAAAGATCTCTGCAAACACTTGATTTCCAACGAAATAGAAGCGTCATTGGATGTGACGCGGGATGGTCCCGCATCCACGAAAACGGAACCGGAGGCAGGCCATGACCTACGACAGAAACCGCCAGCAGGCACTCAAGGCGTACCGAGAAAAGCAGGAGAATATCGCCCGGCTGATCGAGGGCATTCGCGGCAAGCTCGAAGCAGACGCGAAGCAGCCGGACATCACCTGGGCGAGCGTAGGCTCCCTCGGTCACGTCGAGGAACTGCTGCGGGAGCTGGACGAGTTCCTGTCCTGAACACACCGGGCCACCGACAAAGGAGACATCGACATGACCGAATGCACCGTGTATCAAGCCGCCGAGGCTTTCATCGGCTACCTGCGGGAATCCGGAAAGAAAGAGCGGACCCTCTACACCTACCGGAAGGACCTCGATGTAGTGGAGGCCTTCTTCGGCGCGGATCGCCAGCTCGCAGAGATCCGGCTTCCCCAGGTCGGCAAGTTCTACAAGTCCGACCTGCTGCTCAAACTCCCCGACGGCAAGGAGCGAGCCGAACGCACCGTCGCCAAGACCGTCCGGGTGTTCCGCATGATGATGGTATGGGCCAGGGAGTCTGGGCGCATCGAGGAGCTGCCGCTGCCCAAGAGCACGCCCATGGGCCACAGCCGGGTGAAGGAGTCCAGCGATGAGCAACCGAACGGCTAACCTCGACCTGACGGGCGCGACAAAGGCGTTCTGTGCCCGCCTGTCGGCCGAAGGACGCTCCCCGGCGACCATAGCCGCATACCGCCGGGACCTCGCCATGGTGGCCCGCGTTGCCGATGAGCTGGCCCCGGGCATCGTCTGTCGGGAGGTCACGGCCGCGCTCCTCGACCAGGTGTTTTCCGCCGGGGCGGTCACCGAGAGTGAGCGCGGCCCACGCTCGGCGGCCTCGCTCCATCGGATGAAGGCGGCGGTGCGGGCCTTTTTCGCCTGGGCCGCCGAGGCAGGCGTGGTCGATGACAATCCGGCCCGGTCTATCCGCATGCATCGGCTGCCGAGAAAGCTGCCGGTGTTCCTGACCGCCGCCGAAAAGAAACGACTGCTCAAGGAACTCAAGGGGCGGACCGATTTCTCCGCGCTGCGCGACCGCGCCATGATAGAGGTGCTGCTGGGCACCGGGATCAGGCTTGGCGAGCTGGCCGCGCTCGACATGGATGACATCGACCTCGACGCCAAACATCTGCGGGTGCGGGCCAAGGGGAATGTACCGCAGGTCAAGTTCATCAAGACTGACCTCCGCACATTGCTGCGCCGTTACTTGGCCGAGCGCCGTCGACACGGCCGTCCGGAAATGGAAGCCTTGTTCCTGTCGAACCGGGACGGCAGACTCTGCCAGCGGCAGATAGCCAACCGGCTCGCTCACTGGCTGCGGAAAGCCGGGATCGAAAAGGAACTGACGCCGCACGGGCTGCGGCATACCTTCGCCACCCACCTCTACGGCGCGACCAACGACCTACTCGTGGTGCAGCGGGCCTTGGGGCACCGGGACGTGTCCACCACCCAGATCTACACCCACCTCGTGGACGGTCAGCTCGAGGAAGCCCTCGAACGCCTCTGATCCTTCCGGACCCGACGATGGGAGCGGCCTCGGCTGCTCCTGTTTTCGTTGGGGAAGACAGTGTCGAAGACAGTGAATGACAGTGCCCGCAGAAGAACACATCCGCCGATGATGAATGATCATGACGGAGGGGCTCTGCCTCCCGGGTGGAGCGGGAAATATCGATTGACCGGAATTTCTCCTTCTCTGTCTGTCGGCCACACATCGCTATAACTGCTTGGCTTGTGCGCTCCGGGCGCGGAACACACATGGCAATATCTACTTGGCTTGTGCAAGGGCCTCTACCGAAGGAATGGCAGTTTGCGGGGCTTGGCCGGTTCTGCCTGGGGCTCGACATGCCAATATTTACTTGGGTTGTGTGAGAGAGCCCCGGCGTGAACATGCCAATATCCACTTGGCTTATGCGGTTCGGCTTATGCGCACACATGCCAAGCGGATATCGAGAGCTGCAGGAGGAGGTCGAGGAGTGGAAATGATGATCGGCAGCCGGAGAATGCCGATTCCGAAAGTGCAAGGAACACGTCTTATCCGCAATTCCTGGTGAAGCTGTCTGCCGCAAGTCGCCGTGTGCCGGGGTCATCGAAAAAGCCCTCCATGGTGTTATCCGCAATTCTTTCCGCGTTTCTTGCGGCCGGAGGGTTTCGCGCCCGGGGCGTTGGCGGCCTCGGCCACCTTCTCGAGCAGCGCCGCTGCCCATTCCGCCGGAGAGGTCTGCGGGCCTTTCGGCTCCTCACCCTCGCGGGCGATCTTGGTGGTCTTGAGGTCCTTCATGTGGCAGCGGATCATCCGGTCGAGCTTTTCGGCGGCGTCCGTGTTCCCCTCGATCTGGGCGCGGACAAGCTTCACCGAGTAGACGCCCACCAGCTCCACCTGCAGGAAGTCGCTGGACTTGTTGAACTCGAAGTCCTGGTTGAGGCGGTCGATGATGGCGTCGAACATGACCTTCTCTTCCGGCGTCAGGCAGCGGTCGGCAAAGATGCCGTGACGTAGCCGGTTCTGGTTGCCCTCGGGCGCACCAGGCCCGCGCCGGGGCGGTTCGGTCTTGCCCTCGTTGCGGTGCCAGCGGTCCAGCGTCTCTTTGTCCGGTTTGTTCAGTGCCACGTGGAAATCCTGCCGAATATTGTTTTCCCAAGCCGGGATTCGGGGCGGGAGGCCGATTTAGCCTCCAAACGCGCTCCCGCCGGTTCAGGGGTTACTTACCGGAAGCGGCGGCCAACTGTCGGTCCCGGTCCTGTTTTCGTTCGGCGGCGATGATCTGGTTGACCCGGCGGGTGGTCACTCCAGCGAGGTTGGAGATCTCCTGGCTGCTGATCCCCTGCAGATGAAGGGCAAGCACCAGGTCGCGGCGCTCCTGGTAAAACCGGCTCGGTGCCGGGACCCAGAGAATTCCGGTGTAGTGCTTCTGGATCTGCTCGAACAGTTCCTCGGGCAGAACATCCTTGGCATTGGCGTAGCGTTTCTTTTTCTTCACGGCTCAATCCTCCACTTTCTTCATCCACGGCTGCGGCACGTCCGGGTTGTAGAACCGCAGCGTGCTGGGACGCCCGGACTTCGGCCCGTGGATAATTTCGATAGAACGCTCGGTGACCTCGCCAATCTCCTGATCGCCATCGACGAAGCAGACCAGGCCGTAGTCCTCGCCGCAGGGAAACCGGAAGCGGCCCTGGTTCTGATAGAGGCGTGCCTCGGACCAGCCCTTGGCCATGGCCTCCTCACGGATGGCGTCGACCTTGGCGACAGCCTGGGATGTCACCGGCTGCTTACATTTCCAAGCTTGGTTCCCGGGATAAATCCAGTCCTTTCTGGGAATTTCGACGGGTTTCTCCTGGGGCTCGGAACGAAGCGCGGGTGGCCGATAGTTCTTTGGAGAAAAGGACTGCAGGACCTCTTGAAGGCTTTCCTTGCCGAACTCCCGGATGGCCAGCTCCTGCAGGGCGTTGAATCGCTGCCGCAGCGTGTTCCAGGCATCGTCGGGGAGTTTTCCGGCCTTGTGCGCGGCTTGGGCGGTGACCATGCGGGAACGTAGCCAGGCAAAGTATTCAGGCGACAGACGGCGACACAGCGTGCCGTTGATCTCCCTATCTTCAGGACAGTCGCGGGCGTCCTCGATCTCGTGGACATCGAGTCCGGTGGAGACATAGATGGCAGGCTGCGGTGGTTGCGGTGGTAATGATGGGGTTTCACATCCTGCCGAGGCGTCCTGCCCTCCGGCGGTGTGCTTGATCATGGTTTTCAGAAGGCTCATGGCTTCGGGCTCCAGAAATACGGGTTAATCGCTTTTCCCGTTACTTACCGGAGCAGCCCTGAAACCGTCGGTGACCAATAGCTGCGGTGGATATGTGCGGTGGCTGCGGTGGTCGTGCGGTGGAAGGTTTTCTCGTCCCACCGCAGGGGGGTGGTGCGTTGTTTGTTTATTGTTTTTCGATAGTTATGAAGAAAGAAAAGATAGAGTGCGGTGGTTGCGGTGGTATTTTGGGAATGTCTCTCACGCTGGGCCGGAATTTCTCTGGCGGGGGACGACGGGTTGGTGAGTCACAAAAAATATTTCAGCCCATAGGGGGTGAGACCTCTGGATTTACCACCGCATTCACCGCAAAGGGCATGAAAGCCTTGTCTGGTAAGGGTTTGGCGTGCGGTGGTCATCCACCGCAAGGGACAGCGGTGTTCACCGCACCACCGCAAAAGAAAAGGACGCCCGAGAGCGTCCTGGATGATTACGTCAGTATGGGGTGGAATCAGAGATTGGCGGTCTTGACGATCCGGTACTCGAAATTCTTGGTGTGGGCGTTGCGCTGCCGGTCGATGTCAAACCCGGCATCCCGGATGACGTCCAGGTCGTTGCTGATGCGCCGACCGAGCTGGGCGGGCTTCTTGTATTCGAACTCGAGGTTGAATTCCCGGCCGACCCTGCGTAGCGCCGCGAGCAGCCGTCCCGCCGACACCGGTTCCATGGTGTTCTCGTTCTCGAACCTCACCTGGTAGCGTTCGATGAACCCCACCACATGGTTTGCCCGGTCGTCCTCCCCGTAGCGGGCCTTCTCGTCCAGCTCCACCGCGTTCCGGTAGGCGTGGAAGAGCGACGCCAGCGCCGTTGCGATGGGGTTCGACTCCCGCGCCATCTCCTGGCTGGTATCGTTGATGGAATGGATCTGCTCGATGAACAACGGACTCAGGTCCTCGAGGCCGATGGACACCTCGTGCTCCTCGGACCCGGCCAGCATCATCAGGTACATCAGACTCAGATAGTCGTTGCACCGGCGCTTGCCATGGGTCGGCATGGTTCGGTGCAGCAGGCGCATGACCTGTTTCTGAGCTCCGTCCCGGATCATTGCCAGCACATGGCTGGTTCGCTTCATGATGGCCGAAATGATCAGATCCCGGTTTTGCTGGATGGCCGAGATGACCTCCGATTCCAGAAAGCAGTCGCTGGCCTGGTTGGCGAGGTCGAAGTTGATGACGAAGGACCTCGACAGGATCTCCGAAAGTTCCCCGCACAGTGGCTCGATGCCGGTGGTGTTCAGCAGGCACTTGGTCCGCTCGGTGATGGTCTCGCTGTCGGTGCCGCTCTTGCGTTTCTCCTTGGCGATGCCGGTGATGCTGGTCAGCATGAAAGTGGTCAGATCCTCGGTCATCTGCTTGACCTCGATGTTGTCGAGGACGATGAGCGGGTTCTGTGAGCCATCGGTGTAGTTCGCCGCGTCGGTGGCCTTCTTGTGCTGGGGCTCGCCGTAAAGCAATGTCGACGTGATCTTGCTGGCGGTGGTCTTGCCCGATCCGGCCGAGCCCTCGAAGCGGGTCATGGGCCGCGTTCCGGCAAAGTCGATCAGCAGGAAGCAGGAGAGCCAGGAAAGAATGAGAAAGCGATCCCCCTGGGGACAGGTCATGTTGCCCACCAGCAGATCGACCAGGAGCCGGTCCGCCTCTTCGAGGTCGGCGTCAGGCAGGAATTTCAGCGGTTTCATCTTCCGCGAGCCGTCCAGGATGATGCCGTCCTCGTTGCCGCCGTTCTTCATGATCTGGATCTCGTCCGGGGTGATCTTGGCGATCTCGTGCTCCGGATTGTTCAGATTGAAATAGACGGTGTAGGAAGCCACATCGGTGTGCAGCCAGGAAAAATGGTCGCGCACCTGGCCACGGATCATGGCCAGGCTGGGCAACACCTCGAAAAATGTCCGTCCGCCGCCCGTGGTCGGCACCATGCCCGTGTGCTTGTAGAGCATGGCCGCGTAATGGCGCTTGCGACCCCGGTCTGGTGAATCCATCCAGTAGATGGCGTTGTCGAAATACATGAACGGCTCGCCCTGCAGGGTGTGAAAGAACTGGGCACCGTTGGCGGTGAACCAGTCGTAGGCAGCCTCGGCGGCCAGGGTGTAGTCGGGAGCGCCGTTCTCCAGTTCCGTGTCGATCAGCACCTCGTCGACCCGGGCGCGGCACGATCCGGGCATCGCGCCGGACATCCGCTTGGCCTTCTTCTTTTCGTTGCGGAACTCGACCTTGCGGTCCTTCTGAATGGCGCGGATCTGCTCTTTAAGGGTGGCCATCGAAACGCCACCACCGATGCGCTCCTGCACCAGCTTCAGCAGGCGGGCCTGTTCCAGGGGAGACTGCTCGGAAATCTCTCCAAGGATCGGTTCAAGCAGGCGGTTGCGTTCCTCCTCTTCAGCGCCCTCGGGCAGCGAGCGCACGCCGAACTCGATGGGCGTGCTGGCTTCGGCGAGCAGACGTTCGAAATCCTCCCGGGTATGCCCGGCGGCAATGTAATCGTTGACGTCGATCTTGGCGGTGGCGAGAAGCGCCTCGGCCGCCTGAATCTCTTCGGCGGGCCGTCCCGCCAGCAGCTTGGCCAGCTCCTTCGGCCCCACGCTCGCCGTCAGGCCGAAGCGTTCGGTCAGCTCCTGCCGGGCCGAGATCTGTGTCTCCGACAAGGGCAGCGTCACCAGGCGGGTGTCGATCTTGTGTTCGGCCAAGGTACGAGCAGTTTGCAGCGCCCCTTTGAGACCGGCCTGGGAGAGTTCGTTGTCCTGGCAGATGTACACGGTTTCGACGCCGCGCAGCTTGGGGATCAGGCGATCCCAATCGGCTGCCCGAATGCGGACGGTGACCGGCGATACGGTGGGCAAGCCCAATTGCATCAACGCCAGGCAATCGGTCACCCCTTCGGTGATGATTACCTTGCCGGGCCTGGCCAGCAGGCAGTCCTCGTTGAACAGCAGTGCGTTGTTGATGAAGTCGGCGACGTAGGGCCGCTGGTGTTCGTCGTGAACCGGCAGCTTCTTGTATTTCCCTTGCTCCCAGCCCACATCCGGGGTCCATGGCGTCTTGCGGCCGATCATAAACACCACCCGGCCACGGCTCCAGTATGGAAAGACGATCCGGCGCTCGAAGAATGGCGTCAGGCCGTCCTGGCTCGTGGGCCTGAAAGCGCCGGTCGCGGCAAGCTCACGTTTGGAAAAACCGTCTTCGCCCTCGGTCAGTTGGGCGACCGAGCCGGACGCGTTGTCCGCATAGCCGATCAGGAGATCGTCGATGGTCTCCTCGCTCAGGGCATATTTGGATTTCAGCCAATCGAGGACCTCCGGCGACTCCTTGAGCCTGGCGTGGTAAAGCCTGGCCAGCGCGGTCAACGCGTCCTTGACCCGCAACTCGAAGGCGCGGTCCGCCTCTGTCTGAGCCAGACGCTCCTGGCTCAGGCCATAGCGCGACAGCGGCGGCAAGCCCGCCTTCTTGGCGAGATAGTCCCGGGCTTGGCGGTGGCTGTCCGGCATCGGACCGGATTGACCGGCGGTGACCGAGCCCGTCTGAATGAACTCCACGAGCTGCAGCACATCGCCGCCGACCCCGCAGCCGAAGCAGTACCAGCCCTGTTTGTCGAGCATCACATGAAGCGATAGACGCGACTGGCTCTGATGGTTGGGGCAGTCGCACATCAAGCGCTGGCCGGTCTCCTGGATGATCCGTCCCGGCAGGAGTTCCCGGGCCACGTCACCGATGTCCATCTCGGTGACGAGCCGGTAATACTCCCTGACGTTATCCGTTCCGCCCATGCTCATTCGGCCTCCGCGACACGGGCGAAATCGGCTTCCGCGTGTTGGGCGGCGTCCAGAAACAGGGGCAGAAAGGTCCGGCGGTCATCCACCTGGCACCGCTTGGCGCAGTTCTGAATGCCCCAATGGTCACCCAGGACAATGGCGGTGCGCCGGGCGCGGGTCACCCCGGTGTAGAGCAGATTGCGGTGGTGCATGAAGGAATGCGCCTTGTGAACCACCACCACGGCACAGGGGAACTCGGAACCCTGGGTTTTGTGGATGGTGAGCGCATAGGCGAGCTGCAGATCTTGCAGGTCGGGCGACCCTTTCTCAAGTTCCACCGGTATGCCGTCGAAGTCGATGACCAGGGTGCCGTTCGCGAGAACATCGACCACATAGCCGATGGCACCGTTCATCACATTCAGGTCGTAGTTGTTCCTGGTCTGGATGACCTTGTCGTGCTTGAGAAACGGAGCGCGGCGGCCCATGGCGACCGGCGGCACCTCGGTGTTCCAGAGCTTGCGCTGGATGAGCCGCTGCAGTTCCTCGTTCAATTCCTTGGTGCCGAGCGGCCCCTTGTGGGTCGGCGTCAGCACCTGCACGTCCTTGATGATGTCGAAACCCAGGGCATCGAGCCGCTCCTGAAACAACTCCAGCAGGAACGAGCGTGCCGCCATCGGGTCGGTGAACTGATCCACCAGATACCAATCCCGGCATCCGCCCACCGACGCCTCGCTGGTCTTGCGCACCTCGCCCTTGAGAACGGCGGTGCAGTTCTCCTTGAGGACGCCAGCCTGGCGCACGACCTTGTCGAGGATGACCGTGGGGATGGCGCGTGTCTGGATCAGATCGCGCAGGATGTTCCCTGGTCCCACCGGCGGAAGCTGGTTGTGGTCCCCGACCAGCAGCACCGTGGTTCGCGACAGATCGACCGCCTCGAACAAGTGCCAAGCCAACGGCACATCGACCATCGAAAACTCGTCAACCACCAGGACATCGGCATCGATGGGGTTCTCCTTGCTACGCGAGAAACCCTTGCCGTCATAGCCGAGCAGACGGTGGATGGTGGTGCCGCTGCGACCGCTGACTTCCTCCAGGCGCTTGGCCGCCTTGCCGGTCGGCGCGGCGAGCACGACCTCCAGATCGCTCTCCTCGCAGATGGTGTTGATGACCGAAATTGTGTAGCTCTTGCCTGAACCGGCTCCACCCGAAATCAGGCTGATGCTGTGCTGGAGGGCCGAGCGCACCGCTTCGAGCTGCTTCTCGTTCAGCGTTGATGCGCAGCGCCGAATCAGGGCATCGAGTTTCTTGACGGACTGGAAATGAGGATTCGGTGTTTCGGCCTGGCCGAACAACGAGGCCAGCTCCCGCTCCATGCGGACGATCTCCGGCAGAGCGACCACGAAACGTCCGCCGTGGGAATCGCAGGAAAGCGCCTGTTCTTCGATGAGCGCGTCGAGGGCGCTCTCGATACGTACCCGGCTGTCCAAGGCATCCATGACCAGCAGCAGGTTGGCCTGATCCACCAGATCCTCGTATTCGATCCAGCAGTGACCATTGTCCAGGGCTTCACGGACGCAGAAATTCAACCCAGCGCGGATACGAGGGGTGTGGTCCTTGGGGGTGCCAAGCTTGCGGGCGATCTTGTCGACCTTCTTGAAGCCGAATCCCCGGATCTCCCGAATAAGGATGTACGGGTCTTCCTTCAGAATATCGTGGCAGTTGCCGCCGAGTCTTTCGACCAGAGTGGTGACCTGATGATGGGTCAGGCCGAATGCCGACAACCAGGCCATGACGGCGTTGACGCTGCGGTTCTTCAACCATTCGTCACGCAGCCGCCGGGCGGCATCCAAGGGCAGCCGAGCTTTGAGCGCGATGCGCTCGGGGTCATTCAGAAGGATTTCTTCAAAGGCGTCGCCGAAACTCTCGACGATCAATCTGGCCTTGGCCGGACCAATGCCCTTGATCTCCGGATGGTTGGCCAGATAGTGGATCAGCCCCTCCGAATCGAGTTCGAGGTCGTGCTCCATCCCGTCGACCTTGAACTGACGGCCGTATTTGGGATGGGTGGCCCACGACCCGAGCAGGACCACAGGCTGATTTTCCCGGGCGAACAAATTGCCCGCGAACTGGACTTCCTCACCGGTCGGGGTGAGCAGTCGGCCTGCGGAGAACTTGGGTCCGGCATAGTAAACGCGCTCTATTCTTCCCCGGAGTCGCGCCGGGTTACTCTCATTTCTTTTTGGCATCTCGCGATCCTCCGGTGAAAACGTGTCAGGTACTCCTCGACAAAACGGCAGGCGGCCTGCCGGTCCGAGCAGAAGTAGACGGGGACACCGAAGTCGACGACGATGGAGGCGACCGTTCCGATCAGCGCATGCGGGTGGGCATCGCTGCGGTAGCGGCCATCGACCAGATCGCGAAAGTTGCATTCGACAACCACGCAGGCGGATTCGTAGGCTGAGAGCTTTTCCAACTCGCGGTGAAACCGCTTTCGCCCCCGGATGACGGTGGAGACGAAATCCGTCAGGGATTTACGCTCCACCGCCACCCGTTCCTCGAGGCCGACCAGTGAGTAATCACCGGCGGGCAGCGCCTTGCGAACCGCCGAAACCTTGTCGCTATCGAAGCTGTAGGGCTCCTGTTCGCGGGTGTCGACGACAACGGTGATCCGGTCCATCATCAGAACGGGATCATGTCGTCCATCGCCGCGCCGGGAGCCCCGGTATCGTCGGCCATGACAATGCGACGGTTGAAGTAGATGTTCTCGTTTTCACCGCGAGTGCGCTTGGTCACCTCCAGCTTGATGTTGAGAAGCTGCTCGAGGTGGCCCGGCAGGTCGGAGAGCTTCTGAAGCTGCAGCCCGCAGGTGTAGAGGTCCTGCTTGAGCCACTTGATGTTCTCGTTGCTGGCCATGACGTTGTTGCGCCAGAGCAGACGGGCCTTGTGGGTCGGCGCGAGAATGCGCAGGGTCCACTTGAGCATGGGATTGCCCGAGGTCTGGGCGCGGGTCAGTTCGACTCGGTCGACGTTGACCTGATACTTGCCGTCGGGGACGGCCTCGAACTCGCGTTCCTCGACTTCGGCGGTTTCGAAGGCGTCGTCGAACTGCGCCAGGTCGAGGTTGCTGTTGGATTGGTTTTCGTAGTGTTCCATGGTCGGATCTCCTTACTGTTGGGGTTTCGCCGCCGCACTCGCGGTCGGCTCCGGCTTCGGCCGGGCGGCACTCGCCGCAGCTCCGGCTGCCGTGTTGTTGAACGCTTTCATGAAGCTCGGAAAATCGAGGGGGATGACTTCGGGGAGTCGGCCGGTGCGGTCACCGGCGTCGTAGTTGGGACTCGGCTTGGTGCGCATCACGCGCTGCCAGACCGGCTTGCCGTCCTCGCCGGTTTTCATGTCCAGGTCGCAGAACAGGATCAGGTCCACCAGACCGGTAACCAGCTTCCGCGCCTTTTCCGGCAGCGTCGGCACGATGCGGGTGTGTTTGCCGGTCCGGGTCTCGATGTCCCGCTCCTGGGAGTGGGAAATCAGGATCAGCCCGTGGGGCAGGAAGGCGAGTTTGTTGATGACGCGCTGGAACTCGTTGTTGATCAGCGCGTAGCCCTTGCCGTAGCCCAGGTCGGATTCGTGCTCGATCTTGAATTTCTTGCAGACGTAGTCCGAGCACATCTTGTAGGCGTTATCCACCGTGTCGACGACGATGGTCTTGAACTCGTGCTTGCCCTCGGCGATCTCCGCGCAGGCCTGCAGGAGGTCATCCCAGCAGGTGATCGGGGTCTGGAACACCTCCAGGGCGTTCAGGCCCGGCTCGGTCGCCAGGAACAGTGCGTCATCGGCCTTGGAGCACCAGGTGCTCTTGCCGATCTTGCTCGGGCCGTACACCAGGGCGGTGAGGTCCGAGAGCGTGTGTTTGGGTTTGCTTTTGGTCTTGGGAAGCATGGCTTCGTCTCCTTATGGTTGGGATTTCAAAACACCGGAGCGGCGTCTTCACCGGCTCCGTCCCGCAGCTCTTCGTGCGGGGCGATCCGTTGGAAATGGTTTTCGATGACGTTGGGGTTGCCGCCCGAGCGGCAGAGCTGGAAGTAGGCGCAGGGCCTTCCGTACTGGAAGCAGTAGCTGGTGTTGCGGTAGAAGGTGTTGCGCCGACGGGCGTCGAGCATGGCTTTGGAGAGTTCCCACAGCTCCGCCCGCAGTTCCTCGAACTGGTCGCGGGAGATGTAGAGCACCTCGCGATGAAACATGCCCGGCTCGAGGTACTTCTCCTGGAGCCGTTGCTGGAAGGTTTCGTCGTCCTCCGGCAGCTTGCGCTTGGCGCTGCTCTTGCCGGTTTTCGACTTGGCAATCAGCTCCGCCCGGCGGGCCTCGAATTCGGCTTCGGTCTCACCCTTGCCCTGGCGCAACTTGGCCTTGACCAGGACGTTGTAGATGATGCCGCTGACCGTGATGCCGAGGGTCTGCTCCAGGTACCAGGCGTAGAGGATGATCTGGAAATCGGTCCACAGCCGCTCCAGGTAGCTGGCGTCGATCTGCGAGGCGGTTTTGTGTTCAAGCAGGAAATACTGGCCATCCTGACGGACGATGCCGTCCACCTTCCCGGCGAGAATGAAACTGCGCGAGGTCGCCCCGGTCGCCGGGTTGACGATGGGACCTTCGAAGGTCTTTTCGAGCGCGACGACCTCGAACGCTTCGGCCGGGTAGTGTTTCGCATAGGCGCTCATCATGGCCCGGGCGAGATGCCAGTCGGCCTGTTGATGGTCGTCCTGCGCCCGGTTCGGATAGGTCCGGTCGATGTGGTCGAGGACCTTGGCCAGATCCCGCTCGCCGTGCCAGCACTCCAGGCAATCGTGAATGACCGAGCCGAAGGCCAGATTGGGGTCGCGCTCGAGCGGCACCAGCTCGTCGATGTAGCGCCACTTGCAGGCCATGCGGCAGTTGCGGAACAGCCGCCACATGGAATAGGTGGTGGTCATCAGCTCGCTCATACCGCCACCCCCGCTTCGGCGGCGGGCGCTGCGCGATGCTTGGAGGCACAGGCGCAACCCGACGGCTGGGATCGTTCGATCAGGACCGAGCGTTCGCCGTATTCCTTGGTGGCGAAGCCAGTGAAGATGCGGGCAAGGTCGCTGCCGACATCGGTGGAGGCGTCAATCACGCAGGTGCGGCGGGCCTTGTCCAAATTGAACCGGCTCTCCATCCGCACACGGGAACGGCCATGCAGGCTTTCGACGGCCAGCATCGCCAGCATGAAAGTGTCTTCCAGTTCCTGGGCCGGGACCGACTCGTCAAAACGGTACTTGTAGGTGTCGTGAGTCATGGTTGAACTCCTCTTTTGTTCAGGTTCTGATTTCCGAGGCCCCGGATAGCCGCACCATGCGGCACGGTGCTTACTTACCGGAGGCGGGGCCGATGCGTCGGAGATCACAGATAGTCCTCGAGCCCGGCCTCGCGGAACGCGTCCCGGAGCTTGCTCAGCCGGTCGTAGAGGGTGGTTCTGGGAATGCCCATCTCCCGGGCGACTTCGGCCATGGTGCTGTCGTGCAGGCGCAAGCACAGATCCCGGAGCTCTTCCGGCAGCGAGGCGATGGCCTGGCCGAGATCCATGCGGATCTCATGGGCGAGGCGCTCTCTTGTTTCGCGGCTGCCGCCGCTCAGAGAGCCTTCGCTATCCAGGAAGTCGATCCGCTCGGTGGTGTCGCCCTCACCGTTGTCGAGGGGTTCGTTGAGTGATGTTTGGCAGAGCCGCCAGTCCCGGCATTGGGCGAACCGGGCCTCCAGAATGGTGGAGATGTGACGTTCGACGATCCGGGCCATGAAGGTGGTCTTCTTGGCCTTGGCGGGATTGAAATGCCGCATCCGCTGCAGCAGATCGATCATCAGTTCCTGTTCGAGGTCGGGTCTGTCGTCCTCGGTGAATCCGGCCTTGCCTACGAGTTGACGTGCTTTGTGCCGAATGAGGTCGGCGGCATACTTGTCGATGCCGTCGTAAGAATTCTGAGAAACCATCGGGGCCTCCTCGGAGCGAGGAGGAGGTCCGCGTGGGTGTCGGCACGGGCCAGATCACAGGACAAAGCTGTCGCGTGGGCGAAGGGGTCGCAGGTACGCCGCCAATTGCCGTATTCGGCTCGGCGACACCCACAACAGCCTCCGCCATGCGTCTAGCTTGTTGTCCAGTGTCTAAGGGTTCAGGTCGTTACGTGTTCAGGCTGCCCGTTCCTCGATGCGCATCAGGAACGGGAGACCGTGCTTGATCTCGAGCAGGCAGACTTTTCCGCTGCCCATCTGCGCGAGGTGCTCCAGCAGCGCCACGACCTCTTGCTTGAGAATGAAGTCATCCTGGTCGCGCTCGGGCCGGGGGCCGCTCTGTCCAGCCAGCTTGATCTCGCGCTCGATGACCGTGTCAGGGGTGAGTTCCGGCTCGCCGTCGCGGACCGGAATGTTGGTGATGCGGCCGAAGTTGATGTCCTGCATCAACTCGATGAGTCGCCGCTTCGGTGGGGTGAGATGTGCTTTGTTGACTTGTGCCACTGCCAGTCTCCTTGTTCGGAAGTTCTGGCACGCCCGGTGGCCAACCCTGTGCTGACCAATAAAAAACGCCGGATCGCGCCTTCATTGGGGAAGGCGCTACATCCGGCGTCGCAATGGCTACATTTGGCGTAGCGGAAATATTTTTTAGTTTTTTCTTCCTGGGTGGTCCCGGGTCACTCGTTGACTATCGGGCGGACCTCCCAAACGATCTCCTCTTCGGTCCGGTAGACCGGTTCGTTGCCGCACTTGATGGACTCCTTCAGGTGGGCGGCCAGCGGCTTGTCATACTTTTCCAGATACGTGATGGCCCGGTTCACGGCACTCCGGAAGGCGTCGCGGATGTTCTTCCGCTTGTCGTTGGATTTCCGGAGTTTGCCACCCAGACCAACCGCCTCGTTAATTGCGGCGGTGATCTGGGTCATTTCGTTCTCAAGCCGCTGGATTTCGGCATCGTTGTTTTCTGCCCGGGCTTCTTCAATTTCCCGAAGAAGCTCGTGAGCCGTCTCCCGGTATTGCTCGACGGCCTTGCGGTCGGCAACGAAGCCGGTATCACCCAACGGAACCCCCTGGGTGACCTGAAAACCTTCGTCGGTCTCATTGGAGTTCAGGACCGCATTGCAGCTATCGATGGCAAACCCGCAGACGATCTCGTAGACCGAGGTTTCCTTGTTGGGCCTCGCCAGGAGGAAGTTAATGTACTCGGCTCCTTTGTCGACACCCGTCACGAGCACCTCGGCGTTGCCGTTAAAGCGTGCGGCCCAGACACCCCCGCGCTTCCTGAAGTAGTTGTCCGGCTGCTTCTGCTCGACCGGAATGGCGAGGACGGAGATTACCGATCCCGATTCATAAACCGTCCTGAGTAGGCAGTCTCCTGGCAAGGTGCGTTGGCGGATGGCGGTGATGTTGCGGCCAACCATTGTGTCCATTGCATCGCAGACCTCCTTGGCGTGGCGCTTGTAAAGGTCATAGACCTTCTGGGCCACTTTTCCGGAGTTCCCATTAAGGTAGCGGAAGACCCGACTGACCTCGCTGAATCGGGCGATAAACTGGGTGATGTCGTCCTGCTCGCGTACCTGGTTGGCACGCTCCAGGTACGCGGCTGTCATGATCTTGTCCTCGTCCTTGCTTCGGCTTTGGGTGAAGATGTCGGCTTTATAGGCTTCCACTGGGTCATATTGATCGGCTTTTGCCGCAATCATGGCAAAACGCCTGTCGATACACTGGGAACACGTTCCGCAATGCGTATGGTGATTGGTCATCTCCCAGGTATGGGTGCAGGTGGTCGATGCCGCGATCATGTCCTGGCATCCGGCCTTTGTGATCACCTCGATGACACCGGCCTTGGTTTTCCAGATGTAGGGATTCTCAATCGTGAACGGTTCGCCAGCCACCAGGCTGATGATTTCCTGAAAGCCTCGGATCACCCTGGGGTGGGTGGTGCGTGTTGCCCGGCCGCCGACTACCTGAGCGCAGACCGGCAGATTCAAACTGATGACCCCGTTTTCGTAAAAACGGACGCTTTTCAGATTGAGCATTTTTGCGATGGTCGCCCCGATAGACACATAGAGGAAGGATCGGCTGCGCTGGGTGTACTCGTAGTTCAGCCCCTTGTTCTTGTTGACCCGGACGCCGATGTGTAGCGGGGCGTTTTCCCCAGCCTTGTCGGCAATCATCTTTTCCAGTCGCCGGTGGCGCGTGTTGAGCTTCGGTGTCGACTTGTGGGTAACAAGGACGACCTTGTGTTTTTCATTCAGAACTTCATCGATGGCTCCCGCCAGCGAGTCCAGCCCACCTGAAAACATCACTACCTGTTCTGGATAGCCGAAGAGCCGTCCGTCATCATCAAATTTTAGATATCCCTGGAATGCCTGAGCCTCTTTCAGTTTGACGAACTCGAAGTGATAGTTGTCGTCAGACAAGAAACCAAGCGTGGAGCGCAGCGCCTGGTGGATATCGTCTCCGTTCCAAAAATCTGGCTTCCGCACCGGGATGATGAAGTGCAGATCCCTGCGCCAGCCATGGCCAAAAGAATCGACGTCGTCGGCCCCTCGTGGGATGGCCTGATCGGCACTGTAAACGTAGGTGGCGATTTCGAGCAGGTCCTGGAAAGAATCAGGCACGTCCTTGCTCATCTTTTTGTGGATGTCTTCAATGCGTAGGGTGATCTTGTCCGGCCCATCCTTGCCCCAAAGGCGCAGGCGCAGATCACGGTCAGGATTTTCTTCAATCCCATCGGTTGGTGCGTTCCCACAGATGATATATCGTTTATCTTGCATCGGCTCGCGCTCCTTCTTTTAGCTCGTCCTTCATCTTTTTCAGCGCGTAAGAGGCGAAGCCATTGGAAGACTCCCTGGAGATGTCACCACCTTCTTCGTACCTGTGCTTGGAAAACCAATCTGCCGAAAACTGCTCGACGATCAGGGACGCCTCTTTACAGTGCGTGTTCAGAGCCTTCTCGAATTGTCCCATTTCATTCATGGTGGCAAAGCGCTGGCCCTCGCCCAGATGGGTAGCCAGCGTTTTTGAGAGGAAGTAGTTCATGCTCTCGTTGGTCAGCTTGGCGAAGAAAGTCCGCGACAGCTCTCCGAACTCCCGCTTTTTCCCGAGCGCTGCCAGTGCGGCCCGAACATCATCTGGCCCGGGGGCGAAGAGAGACGGCAGTTTTGGTGAGATGTGCTCTACCAGGGCTCCGACCAATGCACGCTGAGACATTTCACCGAGGTCGGATCGGCCACCGTTGAACTCCAATTTGTTATCCAGGGCCTCGGAGACTGCGGCGGCAAGATCGGGAAGGGATGTATCCTGCGGCAGGTTGACGCCGAGGGATTGGAGATGCTCGCCGAGGTTCTCCTTTTTTGCGGCAATGGCGAGTTGCGTCATCAACCAGACCGCCTCGGTGAACCCCTCATCGTTGAGCACGAAGGTGAATGCTTTATCGGCTGCCCGGATTGTTGCGTTTGCGATTTGGGACACGTCGGCACCGGCCGTGATCAGGCCGACCACCTCTTTCCATGCCCTCGACCTCGGAAGGCTTCCAAGTCTGACGTGCCCCATGTCGATCTCCTTATTTTTCGCGACCCAGCATCGTTATTCGGGCCTCCTGATGACGACGATGCTTCGGGCCTTACGAGCTTCTTTCTTCAGATAGCCTTTCCGTACCAGTTGAGCGATCTGCTCGTGGGCGCTCGCGTGGCTGATACCAAGGACTTCCGACAATTCTTTCACCGTTGGCGGCAACCCCTTTTCATCGATGATTTGGCAAATGACCCTCAGCGTGTTTGCTTGTGGGTCGGTTATTTCCGATACCTTTTTCTTTCCCATGGCGATTGCTCCGTGTCGTAGCCACTGAGCGGATTAAGCCCAATTTATGACCACAAAATATACGACCTGATGAACATCAGGTCAATCAAAAAAACAGGACTTCTCGTCTGATTCCGTCATCTTGCACGTCCCTCCGGTAGGTAACGAACGCAAGTCCGGTTCAAGCCGGATGTAACCAGATAACCGACCAGAGGCGGAGCTGAGGCGGTTGTGGGTGCCATAAAACGCGCATCCCGACCGCCACCGTTTTCTGGCATCCACACCATCCAGTCCCCCGGTCCCACCGGAGGTGTTCGATGTTGGATGTACAGGAAATGAATGATGGGCCGGGGCTTGATGACCTTGGCGAAAACGGCAAACCCGGCCGCCTGTCGGGTGAGGCGAGGCTCCAGTCAGCCGCCTCGATTCTGGCCACGGCGGTCCTGCGCCGAAAGGCCAAAAAAGCATGTGCGGGCAATGAGTTAGATGCTTTCAAAGATTCTTCCCCTGTGCTCGGAGAAGGACTTGATTCATTGCCGGAACAGAGCATTCATTCATGACAACTCGTCCGGAAACCAAAATAAGGAGTTGAAAATGAATGAGTTACAGAACGCCGCCACCGGCGGCAAGAACCAGGACCGAACCCGAAACTCGGTCCTTCGGCAGATGGCCCTGCTGCAATCCATGTCCCTGGAGCAGCTCCGGGAAAAATGGCTCGACCTCTACGGCGAAGAGCCGCCCCAGTACAAGAAGCAATTCCTCATCAAGAGGCTGGCCTATCGCATCCAGGAGCTTTTCTACGGTGGGTTGTCGGAGCAGGCCAAGGTCCATCTCCAGCAGGCCGCCAAGGAGGACCCGGTAGCCACTGTCAATCGACGCATCCCAGAAGAGCGGAAATCGAACGAGGCGATCCTGCCCGGAACCAGACTGGTGCGGGTCTGGAACGACCGGCGCTATGAGGTGACTGTCCTTGCCGATGGCTATGAGTTCGAAGGCCGCACCTTCCGGTCGCTCAGCGCGGTGGCCAGAGAGATCACCGGGACCAGGTGGAACGGCAAGGTCTTTTTCGGGCTGAAGAAGGTTTACGGCAGAAAAGCCGAGGGAGGTTCGAATGCTTGATAACAGCAATGTCGCGCCGGGCAAGAACAAGACCCTGCGCTGCGCCATTTACACACGCAAGAGCCACGAGGAAGGGCTCGAACAGGAGTTCAACTCGTTGGATGCCCAACGGGAGTCGGCGGAACACTATATCGAAGCCCAGCGGATGCGGGGCTGGACGGCTCTGCCGGATCGCTATGATGACGGCGGTTTCTCAGGTGGGAACATGGAGCGCCCGGGGCTGCGCCGACTGCTGGCGGACATCGACGCCGGGAAGATTGATGTGATCGTGGTCTACAAGGTCGACCGGCTGTCCCGCTCGCTGCTGGACTTCATGAAAATGATCGACCTCTTCAACGAAAAGGGTGTCAGCTTCGTCTCGGTCACCCAGCACTTCAGCACCACCGACCCAACCGGCCGAATGTTTCTCGGCATCCTGATCACCTTCGCCCAGTACGAGCGGGAGGTCATTGCCGAGCGTATCCGGGACAAGGTGGCGGCTGCCAAGCGCCGGGGGAAATACTGCGGCGGCGTACCCATCCTCGGATACGACGTTGACCGGGATAATAAGAAGCTGCTGGTCAACCCCGATGAGGCCAGGACGGTGCAGTACATCTTCCGCCGCTTTATCCAGATCGGCTCGGCCAAGAAGCTTGGCCAGGAGCTGAACGAACAGGGTTACCGCACCAAGGCCTGGACCACCAAGAAAGGCAAAGTCCGTGAGGGCTCCGAATGGAACACCGCCCATATCTACCGGCTGCTCAACAACCGGATCTATATCGGCGAGATCGCCCACAAGGACCGCAGTTACCCCGGCGAGCACGAAGGGATCATCGACCGGGCGACCTGGAACAAGGTGCAAGCCATCCTGGTGGACAACAAACCGGTCAAGGTATCCATGGCCAGAACCAAAATGGTCGCCCCGCTGAAAGGCGTCATCCGCTGCGGCCACTGCGGATGCTCGATGGGACCGACCTACGCCCGCAAGAACGGCCGCCACTACACCTATTACATCTGCCAGAAGGACAGCAAGCGGACCGTGAGCCGGTGCCCGCTCAAACGTATTCCCGCCGGGGACATCGAGCAGGCCGTAGTCGAGCAGTTGAGCGCGGTGTTCCGCACACCGACGCTGGTGGCCAAGACCTACTTCGCTGCCCGGGACATCGAGCAGGCGGAGCGAGAGCGGCTGTTCAAACAGAAAGCCCAGCTCGAGATGGAGCTGTCGCAGGCGCGAGAGCAGGCACTTGAACTGATGAAGCCCGGCAACGATCAGCCGGGCAAGGCCGAGATGCTGACGACCGTCAACCGCCAGGCGGTCGAGCTCTCGAAACAACTGACCCATGTGAGCGAGCGATGCAGAGCCTACCAGGGGACCAGCATCACGGAACAGGATGTGTCGGAGGCCTTCCAGAATGTGGAGGGGTTCTGGGAAGATCTTTTCCCGGTGGAGCGGAATCGCCTCATCCGCCTCCTGGTGGACAAGGTGGAGATCCGCGAGACCGGAATCGACATGGAGCTGCGCACCAACGGGCTGACAACGCTAATCGCCGAGCTGGCCGGTCTGGCATGCGAAGTCACGGAACGGAGGACAAGCCGATGAAAATGAAGCCGACCATTACCGTTGCCGACAACGGCAACCTGCAGATCCACATCCCGATGCTGATCCGGCGCATGCGCGGCCGCAAGACGGTCATCGCTCCCCAGGCCCTGGATGGAGAAATCACCGGAGCGCAGGAACCGGTGCAGTCCGCCATCCTCCAGGCGCTGGGAAGAGCCTTTTCCTGGGCCGACATCCTCGAATCCGGCCAGATCAAGTCCATCAGCGAGCTTGCCCGTACCCTCGACGTCGATGGCTCGTATGTGGCCCGCATCCTCAAGCTGACGACCCTGGCCCCCGACATCGTCGAAGCCCTGATCAACGGTGAGGAACCCAACGGGCTTTCGCTGGCCAAATTGACCCAGACCTTTCCGGAGGACTGGGCCGAGCAGCGCCGCCAGTTCGGCTTTGCCACCGACTGACGACCGGACCGGAGACCGCCCCAGAGAGCCGACCATCAGCGTCGGCTTTTCTTCTTTAGGGGGCAGGAAGCCGGAGTTGACCGCGCTTCTTTTCATGGGCGCAGCGGGTGATTTCGAAAAAAACGTCCGGTTGCGGCATCGAGCGATGACCTAAGACAACCGCCAAAAACGGAAACAAGCCGCAAACCCATATCAATCAAGGATGTAGCTTCCCGGACGAGCTTCGGACTTGGTCCGGAGAAAACAGAGAATCAGGGGCCAAACAGAGAAAGAAAGGCGGGAGGATGGGGAGAATCGATGGTGCGGAGAGGTGCTTTGGAAAGATGTGAAACGGGCGCAAACCCTTTAGAAACAAGGGGAAAAAGAAAACCCGTCACCCCTGAGAATGACCCCAGAGAGACGGGTTTATCTTTTCTAAATGGTGGAGGCGGCGGGATTTGAACCCGCGTCCGCCAGCGCGCCGCTTTAAGCTCTACATGTTTAGGTCCGTTTATTAATTTAGCACCAAGCGGCCCAACGGGCAGGGCGAGTGATGCGATCTTGGTAATAATTTAACAGCGCCGCCCCAAGCGTGCTTTGCTGCGATCCCATTCTATATGACAGTTACTAACGCGATACGGGCATCTTGTTAGCAACCGCTAGCGGCCGTGGCGGCTAGAAGGTACATCAATTAGGCTGCAATTAAGCAGCTAGTTGAGCACCGTAGTTGTCATCGTTTGCAACTATTAATGTACAGCTTTGGATTAAGGTGATTGGCTGTCATCACCACATGCACTCAAAGTTTTGTCACCGTCGTCGAATCCTAATCGCCCCCGAATTCGGGTAATCAGGGCTTGGATGGCTCCAAACTTAGTATTGCTCCACCGAGCAAGAGCGAAATACTAACTGAGAAATTGAGTATTGCCAAGTAGGGATTAGTCAATGTATGGCTATAACTTGACTTATTCTAGGGAGTTTTATTGCTACCAGAAGACTGGATTGAAATATATTTAGAGGCAAACTCTGAGAATACTTCTTTACGTTTTTCTTCACTAGTGAAAAATAATACAGATCCAAGAAATAAAGCTGTTAACAGAAAAGTAGATATTGTGCTTGGTATTCCAGAAAATAACCAATGAACTAATTTTTCGAAGACGGATTTGTGAGTGAGAGAATACTCTTTAATTTTTTTTAATAAATTGGCTTCTTGCCTTTTTAACTCGTTTATATGTTTCGTGTTTAGGTTTTTAATCTCTTTCTCGTGAAGTAGTTTTAAAGATTTAACTTTATCTTCATGTGCTTTTTTTTGTAATCTCTGTTTCTCGTTGTATTTTTCTTCTGCCTCGGAAATTAAAGCATCAAAATAAGTGACGGCCATTTCTCGGTAGTCATTTAAACTATCGCTCAATAATGCCTGATCATGAAATGTTTTAACCTGTTGCTCAATTTGAACGTCGGAAGCACCGTCTGCTCTTAGGTTATTAGCGAGGTTGTGTTTTTTGTGTTTATATAAAGCGTAAGCAATTAGACCTATGGCGTCTTTATCATCCTTAACTAATGACTCAAATACCCATTTTTTGTTCAAAACACCCACCTAAAATAAAAACACCCCAATAGTGAGAGGTGTTTTATATAAACTTGAATACAACTAAATGTTAATTGAGGATAATGCTTTTGTTGATATGATTTTAATATGTTGTTTTCGATCTTCGCATACTTTGCGTCTTCCAGATAAGCTCTCCGAACTAAAATTTACCGAACGAGCTATTTTCCGTACTAGTTCTTTGTTGCGTACAGATTTCCTCTCAGTCGTCATTTAAACATCTCCGTTCTAAGTACTTATCTGTATGATAATAGCTTTTTCCATTAGTAATGAACACTAATCATAAGTTTTATATCATACTATTAAAATGAACTAATGAATGTAAGTTTTTGCATTGCTATACGATTTCGAAGTTTATATATCGTTTATTCGGCTTATGGAAGATTGATTTTGTTTTGATTTCGTTTTTTTAGTTTTTTTGTCACTAAAATTATTTTATTTATAGGAGTTGAAGGATTTTTCTGCCTTTTTTTGCCGTCGACTGATATGAGAGTTGATTTAAATTGATGTGTAATGAACTCTAATCCATATGTGAATTGGTCCTCTAACTTTAATTTATTCCATAATTTTTTTAGAAACTGTTTTCTTTATCAGGTTTTTCTGTTTGCAACCAAGGAAATGCGTTTTTGAACCTTGGTACCTCTGTAATCTTTGGAGATTTTAAATGCAGATTTAAGTGACATCCGTAGAAATAAAACAGTTAGTTTGATAAATGAAGGGTGGGGCTGAGTCGATATAAATGTAGAGATGAAAGTGTTCAATTTTATAGTGATTGTTTCTCTGAAGAATTGTAAGCCGATATGGAGAAAATCTATTGGATTTATTTTGTTATTCTTATGTTTGAGGTACATCCTTAGGTTTTAGAGTTGGTTGCCCGAGCATCAATTAATATAGAGGAATCTAATTAACTTCTACGATTTGTCATAACATGTACTTAAGCGTAAATAAAGAAATTATTGAAAACCCAGTTAGTTACAGTTTAACAAGTATTTCTTTGAAAATGGAAAAACTTAATTTCAAAAAACACGTTTACCTCAAAAGATTGTGCTTCACTAACAGACCGTTTGCAGCAGGGATGCTGCAAGCGAGTCTACAGGGAAGTATTTACGGCGTGTCTGTTAATGGGTGGGGGCTTTAGGTGATTTGCTAAAATAAGAAAAAATTACGTATAACTGAACATGTGATTTTTAAAGGTAAAAAATGCCGGAATTATTAATCGATAAGGTTGCTCATAAAAAATCTCATATTCTTGAGATTATGTTTAATGATGGTCATATACAGATTATCGATTTCGCACCGTTTATTTTTTCTAATGGCCACCCAGATTACGAAAAATACAAATCCGAGGCTGGGTTTTTATACCATAAGAACCTCTGATTAATTTATCCATGATTTAATCAGAGGACAGAAATTGAAAATGCGATTTCCAATTTCTTCACAATTTCAATCACTAACCGTTCTTGAAATTGGCGACACATCCTTGCGTCGCGAGAAACTCTAAGCTAATCGAGTTTCCTACAAGTTAATTGACGGTAATCTTAATTGGGATGATTACACCATGATTTTTCCTATAGAAGATTTATATTCAGGTAGGTTGTATCACTCCTTGAATACTGCCACTTAGGGGTAATACACGCCAATGTAGGGGGCCGCGTATTTCGGTTACTACGGGCCGTGTATATTGGGTTTTTGCATACGGAAAGAATTTTAACCAGTCTAACCAGTGCGTCATTTGTGTTGGTTTATAACCTTGGGTATTTCGATTGGAGTGTCGTTGGGCGTAATATCCACCTCGGGTTTTTTCCTAGATTTTTTCTCTTCAAATAACGGCCATGCAAGTTCACCAAAGGTGTTCGCAATAGACATATCATCACAGGTCGCCTTTACCTTATCCCACTCTGCCTGCGTCTTCGGCCCAACCTGCAAACGCATGGAATTGATAATTGAATCAGTCAAATCCAACATAGGTTTGGCTCTTAGCTCATCATGATAAATATCAACCCCTCCTAGATTAAAAGTAATACGCACAAACTGATGGGTTGAGACTGGAAAAAATACTAAACGTCGTAAGTCGGGATTGTCTCGACTGCCGTTATGAATCTGGTGTATATCGCACACCACCCCTTGGATACTGTCGCTTAAGGGTAATACACGCCAATGTAAGGGGCCGCGATAATGAGGTCTTTTACCGGATCGATCGTAGCCATAAAGATCATCCAAGTAATTGGCTATAGCGGATTCAAATACTCGGGGATGAAACAACTTGGTTTCTTTAAAGAGAGAGCCTTTATGCGCAGTAAGTATTACAGCGGAGGCACCTAAACGGGCTTTTTCGCCCACAAACCAAGCGCCGACAAAGTACCAAGTATTGCGGTAAAATGGCGTGTCATGCCACTGGTAGCGGCGAGCATCGGGACGGTAGTTGGGTACTATTCTAGGAGGTGCGCAGAGATCCCTACCTCTTGGATGTTTGGCATTTACACTGGAACCGTACCCGTCAATGCTAAGTATTGGGTTTGCCCAAGGGGCATTAAAATAAAAAACGGAATCCCCAAAAAACCATTTGTTCTGCCGCGGTTTTGAAAAATATGGCCCCTGTATTTCTAAATGTTCTCTCCGCTTGGGGTATACAGCTGCATAGGGGAAAAACTTTAACCAGTCCCACATAAAGTTACCGCCGTAGATTTCTTTCTTTAAACTTACTGTAGGCAAATTGAATACCGCCCACCGCACCCGTGACCAAACCCGCCGCGCCAATTACCCCGGTGGGCATACCGGATAAGGCCGTGCCTGCCACCAAAACGCCCGCACCGGCGAGGGTATTAAAGGCCATGCCGCCGTTGCCAGTACTTTTTAATAGGTCGCGGTAATTATAGGGGTCATCTTTTCGCTTAACCCGCTCTAAATTGCCCTTGAATGCGCTTAAGCTAGCGCGAATATGGCTGTTGCTGTTAAACAGGTTTTTATCCGGGATCATCTTTAATTTTATAATAGCATCGTAGGCCGGCCGCGGGTTAGAGGTGGCCCAGCACATTTTTACAATATGCTTTTGGTCCTTAAACGAAACATCCTTGGCGGCGAGGGCCATTAAGGCTTGGGTTAAGACCACAGAACCACCGCGTTCAGAGGTCCATTCAATGTCTTTTTTATTTTTAGATTGCTCCATAGTATCGGCCAATAATCCAGCAAAACCGTAGGTTTGATTAACTTTTGCTGGGTTATAATTGCGCATGCCATTCAGTTTGTCACCCAAGGGTGAATAGAGTAGATCAAAATCACATTTTAAGGAGGAGTTACCACCAAATATATCATCTAAGCGCTCAAGTGCTTCCTCCGCGGCTTTTCGAGGACTCTCGTAGTTCGTACTAGAGATCACCACCTGCCTGCCGTCTTTAGACAAAATTCGCCCATTGTTTCTAAATTTGACTTCAATCTCTGTCTCTCCCTTTTTTACAACGCTATACACACCGGGTTTCTGTAGATTCCCCTTAGCAATACTCTCGTATTCGCTACTCAGTGTTAAGTCGGTAATAACCAGCATTTTGTCGGAGCGTTTTTCTACAGTAGCGGCAATGCCGGGCACAAATACCACAACCTTGTGGAAGCTGTTGGCTTTAAAATCAATTACGTTGGGAATAAATACGTTGTGTTTACCGGTTAACCCGGTCGCTAACGCATTAAGCTGTTTGATGGCCATCAACGGATAGTAGTAGCCGCGATTAGCCGCTTTCATTAAAACTTTGGCGTGCTCTTGAACATTGGGCGCAAAAACCACGTCTTTGCCAATGCCGGGAGTATTGAGTTGTAAATATTGCCCTCGGGGTATTAACTTCATGCGAAAATCCCTTTAGTAAAAGTTTGATGAGGAACAGATTTATAAAATAATTAAGCGTGCTTATAGAATGAAAAATGAAATAAAACCTTTGCAACCAGAAGCGGAATTTGCGCGATTTTAATTTTTATAGAATTTTAAAACGTGATTTATTTCTCACCACACACTGTTAATAGTTATTTTACAAAATTAGTTAAAACCAAAGTGTTAGAAAATTACTAAAGCATTCCAAAAGCCGAATTTAACCCATCTAAAAGCCATTTTAAAATCCAACAACCAACCTAAAAAACATCCATCAAAAAAACAGACATAAAAATCACTTTTAGAGTAATTAGATAATTGCAAAAGAAAATATCTTTTTCTAATTTAAATAGTGAGTTCGTTTTTTAGAAGAATCTCAGGTTGAGGTATCTTTTTGCCTAATAATTTTTGATTAATTTAACGTGTTCTCTAAATTAAAGTGTTTTCTAAAAATGTGTTGCTAGAGGTTTAACTGAACATGAGTCTTTTTAATAACATTGTTTGTGTTTTTTTGTGATGTGTAAGTTTTGTCTTTTTTATGGTTAAAAAATTCCAAAAGTAGTAATTAATGGTAAATGATTTATTGTGGCCTATTCTCGTGGTTAGGAATCTTATAGGTGCCTCTGATTAACTCATTCATGATTTAATCAGAGGGCAAAAATTTAAAATGCGATTTTCAATTTATTAACACGCGGTTTCAAGTAATAACTGCAATTTCATAACGCAGCGAGTAAATCAACTCGCTGTCCCATAAATAATTCATTAG